>CAXTDD010000674.1:0-2268 GCA_964242955.1 uncultured Rubrobacteraceae bacterium
GGTGGCAGATGCTGCTAGTCACAAAAGAAAGGTCTCCCCTGTGTCCCCTCGTCTCTGGGAGGACGGGGTCGGTGGGATGTCGCCGCCGGTGCCGCCCCCGAAAGAAAGGGGAGGGGAAAGAAAGGCGACTCCTCCTTCGTCGTCGCGGGGCCCAGTGGGCGGTCGAGACCCGGGGGAGAACACGAACGCGTCCGACGACGACGGGAAGAACAAAGACCCCGAGAACCCGAACCAAGGCCGCGGCGACGGAAGCCGGGCGGGCGGAGGAACCCGGTCGAAGGCGGCGAGGGGGTCTTGGCAGGAGCTCGCCGACGACATCGTCGCCCTTCCCGAGGAGGAGCTTACCGAGGAAGCCAGGGTTCTCGCAGAGAAGCTCCGGGAGAAGGTGCCCAGGGTCGCGGTCGCGAGATTGGAGCGGCTGGCCTTGCGTGCGATACAGACCGGGAACGTCGAACACCTCGGCGCGGTGGTGGCGAGCATCGAGACGAAGCTGCGGTACGAGGTGGATAACGCGTGGTCTTACCTGGTTAAGGCTTTACATCCGCTCCCGGCCTACGGCGGAAGAGACGGGGAAAGCAGAGACGCTCGCGAGGGTTTCGCGGCGGCATACGGAGCGGCGCAACCCCGCCGGACGCTTCGGGGCGCGGGCCGCCGCCACCAGTTCGAGCCTGCCCCGAACACGCAGCCGCGGGAGACGGACTCGTATTTCACGCCTTTCATCACGGACGACGAACGAGACCAGGATGCCGCCGGGGCGTTCAATGACGCGTACGAGGACGCCCGACCCGCCCGAACGCTGGGGGGCAAGGCCAGCCGCGACGGGTTCGCGGGCATCGGGGGCCGCCGCCCGCCGACCGAGGACTACATAGAGAGGCTCTAGGCAGAGCGGGGGAACCCTACACAAACATTTGTGTAGGGTTCCCCGGCAGAGGGGAGGCGCGACCGGATGGAGGAGAGACGAACGCCACCAGCAGGGGGCTTCGCCCGTCGGGCGAACCCGCGGAGCCGGGCGGCGCGATACTCGGGGTCCTCTCCCCGAGGGTCCGCGGGATGGTCGAGGGGGATGCCTGACCGGAGAGCCCCATCGGGAGGGCTTCGAGGTTGTCGGGTAGGACGGGTTTTGACGGGCTAGGCTGCCGAAAAACACGCGCCACCCGCGGGCGGGCGCGCCGTCCACTCGCTAGACTTGCCTAAAGGTTTAACCGTCCCACGGAGAGAGGTGAGGGGTGAGCGGGAGCCATAGGGGGCACCTGTCCGCGGGAGAACTCGGGTTCCGAACGGGAACCATGGAGCGCGGGCCGAAGGGCTGCATCACCGACGTGGCCGGAGTTAGGGTAGGTCACCGACCCGAAAGACCCTGCGGTGCAGACCGGCGTGACGGTCGTCCTGCCGCATGGGGGCAACGTGTTCCGGGAGAAGCTCGTGGCCGCCTGCCACGTCATCAACGGCTTCGCGAAACCCGTGGGCCTGACGCAGTTGGAGGAGCTCGGCCAGCTGGAGTCCCCGATAGCGCTCACCAACACGCTCTCGGTGCCGACGGTCACGGACGGGCTCCTCGACCTCCTCCTGGAAGATAACCCGGAAGTCGGCCTGGGAACCGGGTCGGTGAACGCCGTCGTCGCCGAGTGCAACGACTCCCTCCTCAACGACATGCGCGGCCGGCACGTCCGCCGCGAGCACGTCGCGGAGGCCCTTGTTGCCGCTACCGACGAAGCCGCCGAGCAGGGCGCGGTCGGGGCCGGGCGGGGCATGGTGGCCTTCGGCCTGAAGGGCGGCATCGGCACGGCCTCGCGCCTGGTTCGGCACGGAGACGTGGCGTGGGTCGTGGGGGGCCTGGTGCTCTCCAACTTCGGCTCCCTGCGGGAACTCACCGTCGCGGGACGCCCGGTCGGGGCGCGCCTCGCGGAGGAGCGGGCGGCAAACGCCCGGAAAGACGAGGGGCCGGGCGGCGGGTCGATAGTGGTCGTGGTCGCCACCGACGCGCCCGTCGACTCCCGTCAGCTCGGCCGCCTACTACGCCGGGCGCAGAATGGGATAGCGAGGACCGGGGCGACCACGGACTCCGGGAGCGGCGACGTGACGCTCGGCTTCACCACGGCCCACCGAATCCCGCACCGCCCGTTGCTCCCGTCCCTCCCGGTGGAGATGCTACGGGAGGACGGGGGACTCATCGACGCCTTTTTCGCCGCGGTGACCGAGTCCACCGAGGAGGCCATCCTCAACTCGCTCGTCAACGCCGGGGGACTGACGGGACGGGCGGGGGAGTAC
>CAXTDD010000675.1:0-1678 GCA_964242955.1 uncultured Rubrobacteraceae bacterium
GACCAGAGCACGCCGCTCGATTGCCCGAATTTTATCATGGTGTGAGGGAAAACTTCCCGCCCGACGGGGCTTACGCCAGCGGGGCCGCCGCGTCCGCCGCCGCCTCGGCGACCCTCTCAGCGGCCCTCACCAGGTCGCCCGCCTCGCCGAGGTGTACGGCCTCGACCACCGTCGAGCGCCGCTTGAGGTAGGCCGCCACGATCCTGGCCTCGTTGGAACCTTCCTTGCCCGAGGGGGAGACGTCTTTCTGCCGCGAGATCGCCCCCTCCGCGAAGGCCGTCATGGCCGCCGCGTCCCCGGCCTCGAAGCCGCGGTGGGAGATCAGACGCCCTTCAGAGAGCACGAAGACCTCGACGACGCCGGGCTCGGTCGAGGGTGCAACTACCGCCTGAACGCCCTCGGCGCTCACGACGGCCCGCGCCAGCCGAACCCGCTCTATCCCGGCGATAAGATCCCTGAGCCTCGCCGCTGCCTCGAACTCCAGCGCCCCGGCCATCCGCTTCCGTTCCAGGACGAGCGCGTGCAGGTGCTCCTCGCCGCCCTCGCCGCGCAGCAGCGCCACGACCTCGTCCACGACCTCCCGACGATACCGCTCCTCGTCCATCCCGGCGCACGGGCCGCAACGGCCCATCTGGCCGTAGAAGCACGCCTCGCCGTCGCCGGAGCAGCGCTTGAGCGGGAAGATCCTACCCAGCGCCTCCATGCACGTGTCGAGGACACCGGCGCTCCGGTACGGCCCGAGATGCACGACGCCGTCCTCCGGCGCGTTCTCGGGGACGCGTTCGGGGACGGGGTAGGGCTCGTTGGTGTCGAGCTTTATGAACCAGGTCGCCTTGTCGTCGCGGCCGACGGAGTTGTAGCGGGGCAGAAGGCGCTTTATCTCCCGGGCCTCGAAGATGAGGGCGTGCAGCTCGCTCTCGGTCTCCTCGAACGTCACCTCGGCGACCTCCTCGACGAGCCGCCCGACCTTGCGGCGCCCGTCCCCGCCGTTGAAGTACGTCCGCACCCGCGCCTTGAGGTCCTTCGCCTTGCCGACGTAGAGCGTCGTGCCGTGCTTGTCCACGAAGTAGTAGACGCCCGGCGTGTTCGGGACGTTCTCGACGAGGTGTTGCTTCTGCGGCTTTATGCGGCCTTTTCCGCCCCGGATCGTGGCCGCCTCACCGACGCTCTGGACCCCGGCGGAACGTAGCAGCTTCAAGAGCCTCTGAAATACCTCGGTCGTCGCCGAAGCATCGGCGAGGGCGCGGTGGTTGGGGGCCTGGCGCACACCGAAATGGTTAACGAGCGCGCTGAGACGGTACCTCTTGAGGCCCGGCACCAGGCAACGCGCGAGCTTCAGGGTGTCGAGGACGGGGTTCGGGAGCGGGGCGCCGCGGGCTGCGGCGACGAACGAGCAGTCGAACTGGACGTTGTGTCCGACCACGACGGAGCCCTCGACGAACTCCTCGAAGCGGGGCATGACCTCTGAGATGGGCGGGGCTTCGGCGACCATCCGGTCCGTAATGCCGGTGAGGCGGACGACGAACGGGTCGATCTCGCGCTCCGGGTTGACGAGCGTCGCGAACTCGTCGACCACCTGGCCGCACACCAGCTTGAGCGCCCCGATCTCGGTTATAGCGCCACCCTTCCCGGCCGCCGCCCCCGTGGTCTCCACGTCGAAGATGACGTATGGCGCCTC
>CAXTDD010000675.1:1688-2261 GCA_964242955.1 uncultured Rubrobacteraceae bacterium
GTCGAGGGGGAGTCCGGCTACGTCCGCGGTCCTCACGGTGCCGTCCACCCAGGTGAACCTGGGGTCGTGGTCCATCAGCTTCTCTACGAGGGCTCTGGCGTCGCCGTTCGCGTCCGGGATGGAGAGGAAATGGGTAGAGATCTCTTCCGGGTTTACCGGCTCGCGGCCTTTCACGAAGCCGTAGAGGCTAGGAGACACGTACCTCCGTCCGGGCCGCGGCGTTCCTCGCCGCCTCTGCTCTTGCCGTCTCCGAGATCGTACGCGCCTGGGCCTCCGTCACCCCTTCGATGGAGGCGAGGTTCTCGAAGGTGTACTCGTGGTCGAGCAGGCCGCTGGCGAGCACCCTGGAGCGCGTCTTCATCCCCACGCCGGGCATCTTAGTGGTGTGGAAGATCTTGCCGCGCTGGATGCGCAAAGCGTCCACGCCGGCGAGTTTCACGCCGTCTACCAGGACGCGCTTGAGGGTGTCGGCGAAGTGCTCGATCTGCTCGGGATAGTAGACGCCCCGGCCCATGAGCGAGGGCGTCATCGGCAGCGGGTAGAGCAGGTTGGCGTTCCTGACGGTGGTGTGTC
>CAXTDD010000676.1:0-2240 GCA_964242955.1 uncultured Rubrobacteraceae bacterium
CGCGCGGCCTTGCGGCTGTAGACCGTGGGCGCCACCAGGAAGCCGAAGAGCAGGCCGCCGGCCAGGCCGCCGAGGTGGGCGGTGTTGCTGATGTTAGGTATCAAGAAGCCGACGTAGAGGTTTATAGCGAGGAGGATGAGCAGTTGCCGGATTACGGGGTTCTGCCACGAGAACGTTCCCCGGCGCAGCGAGTACCCGAGGATGCCGCCGAGCAGCCCGAAGATCGCCCCCGAGGCGCCCACCGCCGGCCCGTTGAAGGCGCCGAAGTACAGGTAGGCGATGCCGCCCGAGAGCCCGCTGAGGAGGTAGAGCGCGAGAAACCGGCCCCGCCCGAACGCCGACTCCACGAACGATCCGAGAAAGTATAGCGAGAGCATGTTCAGCGCGAGGTGGACGAACCCGGCGTGCAAAAACACGCTGGAGACGAGCCGCCAGGCCTGGCCTTCGGCGACGAGCGCCGGCACGAGGGAGCCGCCCTGAAGGACGAAGCCCGGCTGGGTCACGAGAGCCAGGTTCCACGGGACCGCACCGCCACTCACTCCCAGGTAGGCTACGCCGAGGTAGACGAGGGTGCAGGCGGCGATCAGGCCGTAGGTAACGGGTAGGCGCCCGGCGCCCTGGCCGATCAGCGCCGCTTCACCTCGCGCGCGGCGTCCCCGACCTGGATCTTGGAGAGGTCCTGCAGGGGACCGCCGAGCATGGACTCCAGGTCCGGGTCGTCCGGGGAGCCCGTCCCGAAGCCCTGGACGCGGACGTCGTCGCCGAACATCTGGCCGAACATCCGCTGCAGGTTCTCCTGCATCTCCCCGATGTCCACGGCCCCCAGCGGGGACTGCGCGCCCTGGCGCAGGCGGGCGACGGCGAGCCGCTCCTTGACCTCCGTCACCTCGGCCTGGGCCTTGACGTCCTCGACGGTACCCAACGTCTCGCCGGTGTCAGGGTCCCAGACCTCCTCGCCCTCAGGGGCGAAGACCTCGAAGACCATGCCGGCCCTCACGCCGTCCTTGCTGCCCCTGTTGAGCACGATCTCGCTGTTGCCCAAAACCTTCGCCACCTTGCCCTCGACCGCCATACTACTCCCTTCGGCCGGCCGCTCCCCGGCCGGGCCAACAAACCGCTCGCTAAAATCTTGCCAGATTATATCTCTCACAACGAAACCGTCCCCCTCCGCTAGAATCTCCGCCATGCCGGAGAGAACTAGCAGCGTCGGACGCCACCTGCCGACCTCGGGGGGGCTGCGCAAGACGCTGGCGCTCGCCGAGGAGTTGGGGTGCGAGACGGTCCAGATCTTCGTATCCAACCCGCAGGGCTGGGCCGTGCCGGCCCCGCGACCCGACGCCGAAGCGTTCGTAGAAGAGGCACGCGAGCTCGGAATCCACCCGACCGTGGCGCACGCTAAGTACCTGATCAACCTCGCCTCGCCCAAACAGGACCTGCGCGAACGCTCGGTCCGGGCCCTAGCCGCTGAACTCGCCGCCGCGGGCGACCTCGGGATAGACCTCGTCGTCGTCCACTCCGGCAGCCACGGCGGGGACGGGGAAGCGACGGGCCTCGACCGTCTGGTGGACGGCCTGTGCCGGGCGAGGAACATCGCGGGTGCCGGCGCCGCGGAGCCGGTGGTCGAGAACTCCGTCGGCGCGGGGACCCAGCTCTGCTCGACGTTCGACGCTTTGGGGCGAGTCTCCCGCCGGGCCGGGGTGCGGGTGTGCGTGGACACCGCCCACGCGTTTGTGGCGGGCCATGATCTCTCGGCTCCCGGAGGCCCCCGGCTCGTCGCGGCGGAGTTGCGGGCGGCGCTTGGGGAGAGCGTCGCGGTCGTTCACCTCAACGACGCGAAAAACGAGCTCGGCAGCCACCGGGACGGGCACAGGAAGGTGGGGGAGGGGCAGATCCCGACCGCTTCGTGGGCCGAGTTCTTCGCCGCGCTGCCGGGGGTTCCGATGGTCATGGAGACCCCGTACACCACGCCCGAGGCAGACGCAGAAGAGGTGCGGCTCGTCAAAGAATTGGCCGGTGGGTTGCGCAAAGCGGCGGGCGGGGGATAGAATCTATCCCGTGAACACCGTCGAGATCACCCCAAAGACCCGCGAGGGCGACCTACTCTCGGCCATCGGCGAGACCCTGCGCGCCGAGCGCACCGAGCGCGGCCTCACCCTCAAACAGGTCGCCGAAGGGGCCCACGTCTCCGTCTCCTACCTGGCCGAGATCGAACGCGGCGAGAAGGACCCCTCCTCCCGCGT
>CAXTDD010000677.1:0-2236 GCA_964242955.1 uncultured Rubrobacteraceae bacterium
TCCGCCCTATGGGCTCCGCTCTCAGCACGCCTCGGGCCTGGCGGCCCTCGCTCTCAGCACGCTTCGGCTAACGCCTCGCTTTCAGCTTCCCGCCGTGTCAGACCCCACCGGGTAGCGCTTACCGGAGTGTTTCGGGTATCGGGAGGAGTAACGTGTACAGACGACCGGCTGAAAGCGGAAGCCGAAGGCTGTAGCGTGCTGAAAGCGACCGGAGGGAGCGTGCTGACAAGGCGCGAAGCGCCGTGCTGAAAGCGGAGGCGTAGCCGGAGCGTGCGCGACGACCGAAGGGAGGAGCCCGCTAGCAGCCCGAAGGGGTGCGCCCGTTTCTTATCATGCCCTCGGTCTCGTCGATGGCGGCGACGAGTGCTTCGAGGTCGGGGTTGTCGGCGTTGGTGCGGTGGCCTCCGAGGCAGAGTTCCGAGGGGTCGTCGGGTTCGTGGGCCAGCCTGTACCACGCCGGCCGGTTGCCGGGGTCCACGGTGTTCGGGCGGCTGGAGATTACGAGGTGGGGGTCGAGGCGCTTGACCTCGGAGGCGAGCGTGCGCAGGCTGACGGCCGTCACCGCGACGCCCGGACGGAGCGCCCGGACGGCGCCGACCAGGGTGTCCCTGTAGGCTAGGCGAACAGTACCCGGATGCTGTGGGGCTCCACCTCCCTCAGCCTCCTGACGGCGGCGAGAATGTTCTCGAAGTTGATCTCCTTGGTGAGCACCTCGTTTGCGCCGGCCTCCAGCAGCCTCTGCTGGCTCTCCTGGTCCTGCGCGTGGGCCAGCACGAGCACCGGGATGGAAGGGTTGGCGTCGTGCAGCTCCCTGACGAACTCCAGCCCGTAGTCGTCGGGGAGCGGCACGTCCACGATCGCGGCGTCCAGGCCGCCCTCGGCCATCCTCCGGCGTCCCTCCGCCACCGTCCCGACCTGCGCGACCACTTCGAGGTCCGGCTCCCGGTTCAGCATGAGGGAGGCGGCCTGGCGGAACCCGTGGTGCGCCTCCGCAAACAAGATGCGTGCCATGTCCCTGCTCCCAACCTCATCCTACGCCGGCAATCATAGCCAGAACGCCATAGAACGGCAATTCCGGACCACGCGGGAAGGTTACGGCCTGCGGGAATCTTTCTCTTCGGGCTCCTCGATCTGCTTCCGTCCTTTGTCGCGGCCTAGGTTGTCCACGAAGTCGTGGGCGCCGCGGCCCACGGAGCGGAAGAGGTCGGCGATGCGGCGGGGGCCCATGATGAGGAAGACGAGCACGACCAGGAGGATCTCTATGAGGCCCAAGGTCATCCGTACCGCCTGGCTTCCATCAGGTGCTTGAGGCGGGAGAGGGATCGCTCGCCGTTGTGGCGGGCGAAGCGTTCGGCCCCCACCAGGCGGGCCGCCCGGTCCAGGAACCTGCGCTTGAGGTGGAACTCGCCCTGGTAGGAGACCCGGCACCCGCCGTTCGCGTCGGGGACGACGTCCACCCGACCGCCGCCCTCGACCGCCGAGGCGTAGACCCAGCGGACCGTCGTCTGGCTGTGCTCCAGGACCTTCACTTCCGGGCGGACCTTCCCGATGGGACTCTCTATCTCCAGCCTGTAGAGGTCTTGACCGAGGGGCTCGATGTCCGTGACCCCGACCATCCACTGCTCCGCGTTGCGGAAGTCCCCGACAAAGGCGGCAACCGTGCCGGGCGGGGCGGCTATCCGCTGCTCGATGGCGACGCTTCCCTTCTCGCTCATCCCCAGCCCAACTCTTCCAGACGGTCCTCGTCGAAGCCGAAGTGGTGGGCCACCTCGTGTACGACCGTAATCCGGATCTGCTCCTCCAACTCGTCCTGCCAGAAGTCCCGCTCCAGAGGTCCCCGGAAGATCGTGATCTTGTCCGGCAGGATGCCGTAGTACCCGGCGCCCCGCTCCGTGAGCGGCACGCCCTCGTACAGGCCGTAGAGCGTCTCGTCGTCCCCGCCGGCGACGAGCGGCGAGGAGAGGTCGGGCCAGTCGTCGACGACGATGGCGACGTTGTCCAGAAGCTCCGCCAGCTCCGGCGGCAGCCCTTCGAGCGCCCTCTCGACAAGCTCGTAGAAGTCCACGGTCTCCCTGTTCACGGGCGTCATTGTACTCCAGCCGGACGCGGTGCCGTAGAATGGTTGGCGTGGGCGTGAAGGTCCTTGTGGTCGACGACGAAGAGAACCTGGTCAAGTTGCTGCGCGGCTACCTGGAGCGGGAGGGCTTCGAGGTGCGCGAGGCGCTCGACGGGCGCT
>CAXTDD010000678.1:0-2235 GCA_964242955.1 uncultured Rubrobacteraceae bacterium
CGGAGACCGTCCAGGAACGGACTTCGGGCGTGGATCTGGACGGGGCCATCGTACGGTTGCGGGCCTACGACGTAAGGCGCGGAGTGGCGAGCGGGGTGGACCGGGAGCTGTTGCGGGATCTGCAGCGGCGGTGCCTGAACTTTAGCTTGGAGATTCATCCTGAGGAGAGCCCCGAGGAAGCGGGCGAGAACGGAACGCGCTCGGCGGCGTTCGGGCCGCTAGGGGAGGAGTTCGCCCGGTTCGTGGACTCCCGGCGAGAGCGCGGGGAGTTGGAGAAGGCGTTTGCCGAGGAGTTTTTGGAGAAGGGGCGCGGGTACCTGGCGCGGGCGGCGAGCGAGGAGCGGGAGGCGGGTACGTGATCCTCGAACGCCTCTACATCGAGAACTACAAGCAGTTGCGAGACCCCGTCGAACTCTTCCCGCCCGAGGGCGCCATCGGGGTCGTCGGCACGAACGGGGCCGGCAAGTCCACCCTCTTCGAGAGCATCCTGTGGGCATTCTTCGGTTCGAGAGGCGGCGGTCCGCGCTTCGCCAACGAGTCTATCCCCTGGAGCGGCGGCTCGACGAAGGACCCCTCCATCGTGGAGGTTACGCTGGCGACGGACGGCGGCTCGTACACCGTCAGGCGGCAGCTCAAGAGCAACGCCACGAGCGCCGAGGTGCGTGACGGCGAAGGGCGGACCATCGTCACGGGAACTTCGGACGTGGTGCGGTGGGTCGAGGGGGACCTGCTTGGGATGGACCGGACCGCCTTCGAGGCGACCTTCTACGCCCGCCAGAAGGAACTCCGCTTCTTCGCCAACGACGACGGCATAAGCCGCGTGCGCCGCATCTCCAAACTCCTCGGCATCGGCGGCGTCGAGGCCGCCCAGTCCCTCTTGCGCGAGGACCGCAACTCCTTGCGCTCCGAGGTGCGGGTCCTCGAAGGACGTCTCGCCGAGGCAGACCTGGAGACCTTCCAGACGGATTTGAAGGAGGCCCGCCAGGAGTGCGAGCGCCTGGAGGGCGAGCTCGAGAAGGTGACGGAGGACCTCGGGGTCGCCGAAGAGGAGCTAAAGTCGGCCCGGGAGGCACGGGCCGAGCTCGAGGCGTCCTACAGGGAGCACTCGCGGCTGACAGGGGACCTGCGCGCGGCCGAGGCGGAGGGCCGCCGGGCCGCGGACCGGGTGGCCGAGGGCGAGAAGGATCTCTCGGACCTGAATGCGGCGGAGAAGGAGCTCGGGCACCTGAAGCCCCAGACGGCCAGGCTACTTGAGGTAACGGCCGAGCTCGAGAAGCTGGACGAGGACCGGCGGCTGGCGGAGGAGCGGGACAGGAGCCGCCGGGAATGCCTGCAGGGCCAGCGGCGCGTCTCGGACATCGAGGGCGAGGTCTCGGATATCCTGGAAGAGCTCGACGACGGGGATGAGGAGGTCCTGCCCGGCTTCCACGCCCTCTTCGACCTGGACGGCCCGGACCTCATGCAAGAAAGCGTAGCCGTGCTCGATGGCGCCTCCGCGGAACTGCAGAAGGCCGAAGCGTGGCACGAGGAGCTGCGCGAACTCTCCACCCGCCACGAGGCCCATCGGGCGGCGGAAGTACAGGAGCGGGCCGCCAGGGAACGCCACGAGGAGGCGAAGGGGGACGCGGCTGGGTTTCGGGAAGAACTGGAGGATCTCTCGGGCGGCGAGGACCTGGAGCGCCGGGAGAAAGACCTGCGCGACGAGGAGGAGAAGCTAAAAGAAGTCGCCGCGCACCACAGGGGCCGGGCGAACGCCGACGAGCGCGAGGCGAAGAACGTGGACAAGGCGCGCGAGGCCATCGACAGCGGCGCCGAGGACCACTGCCCCACCTGCCACAGGGGCTTCGAGGGCGGGGAGCAGGAGGAGATCTCCTCCACCCTCAAGCGCCAGGCCGCCTCCCTCCGCCGCCGCGCGGCGAAAGAGACCGAAGAGGCCGAGAAGCTCGCCGTCTCCGCCGCCGAAACGGCCGAGAAGCTGCAGAGGACTAGGGCCAAAGTAGACCGCTGGCGTTCCCTCCGGGAGTCGCTGGCCCGCGCCGAGGACCGGGCCGCCGACCGGCTCGAAACCCTGGAGAAGTCGCGGGAAGACCTATCCGGGCTTTGGAAGGGCATCGAGGGCACGCAGGCGCCCACCGGGCGGGATCTCGAAGAAGCCCGCCTCCGGCGCGAGCGTCTGCGGGCCGTGCGCGACGCCCGCCCGGCCGTGGCGAGCCTCGCCGGCGAACACGCCACGCT
>CAXTDD010000679.1:0-2232 GCA_964242955.1 uncultured Rubrobacteraceae bacterium
GGTAAGAATACGGGGCCGTCTGCGGGGGCACAACCGGGGCGGGGGCTCCTAACCGGCCGCCCAGCGGCGGACCGTTTCGTGGTGCGGGGTCCACGCTTTCCACACGGACCCGGCCCACGCGCGCACCCGCCGCATGTGCTCGTCGGGGTCGGGCGCGCGAAGGACGTCGAGGACCGTAGCGTCGCCGAGGCTGTCCGGGGGATCCAACCAGACAAAGTCCTTCTTGAGGCGGGAGGAGATGCCGAGCATCGCGGCGTTCGCCCGGTCGTGCGGCAGGCCGCGCTCCAGTTGCAGGTGGAGGCGAACCAGGTGCACGCCGACCGAGCCCATGGATTGGGGCGAAGGCGTCCCGGGGTGCTGCGCGGCGTAGGCGTCTACCGTCAGCCGGTGGACGGGCGCAAAGCGTTCGTAGTCCGCGTATTCCTTCTGAAGCAACTCCCCGTAGAACGCCCAGCACCCCGCCGAGGCGTCGAGGTAGCGGTGGGTCGGTCCGTCCACGTCGGGTACGACGGCGCCGCACCCGGGGCACGGCCGCGCTCCTCTCACCTGTCGGCCGGGAGGATGGTGAAGCTCACCCACTTTCGGGAGCCGCGGCTAGCCGGCGTCGAGTTGTCTGGCGAGTTCTTCCGGGTCCGTGGTCGGGGCCTGGCAGGCGTAGTTTTCGCAGACGTAGGCGGTGGGTTTGCCGCCGCGGGCGGGGCGTTCGGCGAGGAGCGGGATCAGGCCGGAAGATTCCGTGTCGTCCCCGGCCCTCCCGGCGACGACTTTGTTGGGCAGGTAGCGGGCGTAGACGACGTCTAGCAACGCTCCCGTGTCGGGGGCGTCGGACTGGCCGACGATGGCGATCTCACGGGTCCCTGAGGCGGAGAAGTCGAGGGCGGCGAGCAGGCGGCCGAAGGCGCCGGGGATCTTCTCCATCCCCCCGCCCATCTCGTCGAGCACTTCTTCGGCCCGCTCGCGGTAGTCGTTGCGGTCGAGCAGGAGGGCGAGCCTGAGCAGCACCTCGACGGCGACGGAGTTGCCCGAGGGCGTGGCGTTGTCGTAGACGTCGCGCGGCCGGGTCACGAGCTCCTCGTGGTCGGCGGGGGTGTCGTAGAAGGCCCGCTTCCCTTCGTCCCAGAAGAGCTCGTTCATCGCGCCGCAGAGGTTGTCGGCCTCGACGAGCCAGCGCGTCTCGAAGGTCGCCTCATAGAGTGTCACGAGCCCGTCCGCGACCATCGCGTAGTCCTCCAAATAGCCGTTGAACCGCGCCCGCCCGTCCTTGTGCGAGCGGTGCAGCCGGCCGTTCTCCTTCATGTTCTCCAGCAGGAAGGCGGCGTTTTTCCTGGCGGCCTCCAGGTAATCCTCGCGACCGGTGACGCGGGCCGCGAGGGCGAAGGAGCGGAGCATGAGCCCGTTCCACGCCGCCAGCACCTTCTCGTCGCGGCCGGGACGAACCCGTTCCCCGCGGACGGCGAGGAGCTTCGACCGGATGCCGACGATGCGTCCCCACAGCTCTTCCGGCGAGAGGCCGAACTCGTCGGCCACGGCCTCGGGCGGGCGGGGCACGTTGAGGATGTTCTTGCCCTCGAAGTTGCCGCGCCCGGTGACGTCCCAGTAGCGCAGGGCGAGCCTCGCGTCGTCGGGGTCGAGCGCCTCCTCTATCTCCCCGGGCGTCCAGACGTAGAACTTGCCTTCCTCGCCTTCGGAGTCGGCGTCCTCGGCCGAGTAGAAGCCGCCCTCCGGGCTCGTCATGTCGCGGAGGACGTAGTCGATGGTCTCCTCGGCGATGCGGCGGTAGAAAGGATCTCCGGTGGCCTGGTGGGCCTCGAGGTAGAGGCGCGAGAGGAGGGCGTTGTCGTAGAGCATCTTCTCGAAGTGCGGGACGAGCCAGTAGGCGTCCACGGAGTAGCGGGCGAAGCCGCCGCCGAGGTGGTCGTAGATGCCGCCATCGGCCATCCGGCGCAGGGTGAGCTCGACCGCCCCCAAAGCGCCCCGGTCCCCGGTCCTGCGGTGGTGGCGCAGCAGCACCTCCAGGTTCATCGGCTGGGGGAACTTGGGGGCGCCGCCGAACCCGCCGAAGCGGTCGTCGGTCTCCGAGAGCACGGCTTCGGCGGCCCGGTCCAGGAGGTCCGTGCCCGCGGCCTCGGACTTCGGCATGGCGGCGCCGGTGGCGGCCTGGAGGTAGTCGCGGACGGAGCCGGCACTCTGGAGGACCTCTTCGCGGCGGTTCTCGTAGGCGTCGGCGAGGGT
>CAXTDD010000680.1:0-2230 GCA_964242955.1 uncultured Rubrobacteraceae bacterium
CCCTCGAGCCGCACAGAGCGCAGGACAGCCTCCCTCGGGTCGGCCGCCGCGAGCCCGGCCTCCAGTATCTCTCTCAGCTCGTTCTCCATGACGGCACTCTAATCCATGCGGATGCCAGGCGCTTTGCGGCTTTTAGCTGTTAGCTTTTAGCCGTTAGCCTCTAGCAAGTCGTCTCGGAACGAATGTCCGTGCCAGGATTGTCTCCGCCGGGCAGGCCCCGGCCGGGCTTTAGCTTGAGGGCGGGCCATGCTCTCGTCGATGGGAAGCTAAAAGCTAACGGCTAACGGCTAACAGCTTTCAATCCGGAGAGGTCTTCGATGACTTTCAGGAGCGCCGAGTGGTCTTCGCCGCCCCAGCCCTTGCTCTTCATCGTGAGCAGCATCTGGTCTACGATGGCCGTCGCGGGGAGGGCGACGCCGTACTCGCGGCCGGCGGCGAGGGCTATTCCCAGATCCTTGTGGTGGAACTCGGCGCGGCCTCCGGGGTCGAAGGTGCGGGAGAGGAACTTCTCGCGCTTGGCCTCCATGACCTTGTTGCCGGCAAGACCCCCGCCCAGCACGTCCAAAATCTTGCCCGGCGCAACCCCCGCCTTGGACCCCAGAACCAAAGCCTCGCTGACCGCCTCGATGGTCAGGGCCACCACGATCTGGTTGGCCGCCTTCACCACCTGCCCGGCCCCGCTCCCCCCGACGTGGGTGACGGTCTCGCCCATGACCTCGAAGAGGGGCCCCGCCCTCTCGAAATCCTTCTCGTTCCCCCCGACCATGATCGAGAGCGTCCCGCCTATAGCCCCTACGTCCCCGCCGGAGACCGGGGCGTCGAGCATGGAGGCGCCCCTCTCTTCTGCCTTCGCGGCCAGCTCCTCGGTCGCCACGGGGGAGATGGTGCTCATGTCCACGACGAGGGCGCCTTCGCGGGCACCCTCGAAGACGCCGCCCTCCCCGGCCAGGACCTCCTCGACCTGGGGGGAGTCCGGGAGCATGGTGATCACGACGTCGGACTGTTCGGCCACCTCGCGCGGGCTGCCAACGGCCGTGGCCCCTTCTTCGGCCAACGCCCTGGCTTTCTCGGGGCTACGGTTGTGGACCACGAGGTCGTAACCGGCGCCCATCAAGTTCTTCGCCATCGGTTTGCCCATGATGCCGAGCCCTATGAACCCTATCGTGTCTGCCAAAACTTCTCCCTCAACCCTTGGCCGTTGCGCCCTGGCGCAGGTCCTCCTCTATCTCTTCCAGGCTGCGGCCCATGGTCTCCGGCACCCTGAAGTAGACGAAGGCCATCGAGAGGATGCAGACCACCCCGAGCCCCCAGAACACCGGGGCCTGGCCGAGCGCCGCCACCAGGACCGGGAACAACAGGGCGACGATAAAGTTGGCGACCCAGTTGCTCAGGCTGGAGACGCCCACCCCGGAGCCCCGGGCCCGCAGCGGGAAGATCTCCGGCAGCATCACCCACAACACGGGGCCGAAGCTCGCCGCGAACGAGGCTATGTACAGCAGCATGGCGCCGAGCGTGATCCAGGAGACGATCCCGGCGAGGCTCGGCAGGGCGACGCCCAGGCCGAGCAGGACGGTCCCAAGCGTCATGCCGGTCAGCCCGTACAGGAGCAGCTTCTTGCGGCCCAGCCGGTCTATGAGCCAGATCGCCACCAGGGTGAAGAGCACGTTCACCACGCCTATGCCGACGGTTGCCAGGATTGAGGCCGAGTCTCCGAGGCCGGTATCCCTGATGATCGTGGGCGCGTAGTAGATGATGGTGTTTATGCCCACGAACTGCTGGAGCATGGCGAGCCCCACGCCGACTACCAGCATGGGCCGAACCCAGGGGGAGAGCAGCTCGCCGACCCCGGTCTGGGATTCCTCCGTCTCGACCTGTTGGATCTCTTCTATCTCCCCTTCCACGTCCTCCCGGCCCCGGGAGCGTCGCAGCACGGCGCGGGCCTCGCCCATGAGGCCGTTCTTTATCAGCCACCGGGGGGTCTCCGGCACCAGGTACATCCCGACGAACAGGACGGCCGCCGGCACCGCGGCCAGCCCGAGCATCCAGCGCCACGCCTCGGCACCTGCGAGCGCGAAGTTCACCATGTAGGCGAGCAGAATACCTAAGGTGATCGCGAGCTGGAAGACCGAAGAGAGGCTGCCGCGCAGGTCGGTGGGGGAGATCTCCGAGATGTAGGTCGGCACGAGCGCCGAGGCCGCGCCCACGGCGAGCCCCGTGACGATCCGGAAGA
>CAXTDD010000681.1:0-2228 GCA_964242955.1 uncultured Rubrobacteraceae bacterium
GAAAGGGGCGGCCCTGCGGCGCACGTTCACCAGGCGAGACTTTCTAAAGGCGGCCGGCGTCGGGACGGCCGGGATGGCGTTGCTCGGCGCGAGCGCTTGCGACTCGGAGCAGGGTGTGACGAGGCAGCCGCCGCAGAGGTCCGGTGGCGACGGGGAGCAGAACGTCGTCCTCATCATCGTGGACACGTTGCGCAAGGACCACATCGGTGCCTACGGGAACGGCTGGATCCAGACGCCCAACCTGGACGCGCTGGCGAAGGACAGCCTGCGGTTCACGCGGGCCTACCCGGAATCGACGCCCACCATCTGCGCCAGGAGGGCCATCCACACGGGCACGCGGACGTGGCCTTTTCGGGACTGGGACCCGCCCGAGGGGGAGAACATCTCGCTGCGGGGGTGGCAGCCTATACCCCTGGATCAAGTCACCCTCGCCGAGGTCTTGCGCCAGAACGGGTACCTGAACTTCTTTGTCTCGGACAACCTGCAGCAGTACAAACCGGCCTACAACATGCACCGGGGCTTCGACGTGTGGGATTTCCTGCGCGGGCAGACGACGGACAAGTTCAAGCCGATCTGGACCTGCCCGCCCGAGAGCCTGGAGCGGGCCTTCATAGCCAACGCCGCCTCCGCGACGGGCGGGGAGCAGTACTTCTCCCAGTACTTCGCCAACGTGGCGGGCCGCAGGCGCGAGGAGGACTGGTTCGCCCCGATGGTCTTCAACCGGGCCTCGGAGTTCCTGGAGTCGGCGAAGGACACGGGCCCGTTCTTTCTCGCGGTTGACGTCTACGACCCGCACGCGCCCTGGGACCCGCCGGAGAAGTACATGGATCTCTACTCCGACGGCGCCGACGGGCCCGAGCCGTTCGCGCCGGTCTACGGGCCGAGCGACTACCTGACGGAGCGGCAAGTGGAGCGAATGGGGGCGCTTTACGCCGGTGAGCTGACGATGATGGACCGCTGGCTCGGGCGGTTCATGGACAGGATGGAGGAGTTGGAACTCTTCGAGGACACGCTGGTGCTGCTCATCTCGGACCACGGCATGATCCTGGGCGAGCACGGCCTCGTCGGCAAACCCCACTACGCCCTCTACCCGGAGATAACGGACGTGCCGTTCATGATCCGGCACCCGGGTGGCAAGTCCGCCGGACAGACCAGCGACTTCTTCGCCTCGACCCACGACGTGGCCCCCACCATCCTCTCCCATCTCGGCATAGAAACCCCGAACCAGATGACCGGCCAGGACCTCACGACCTTCTTCGACGGCGGAGAACCCGAACCCCGGACCCACTTCACCCTCGGCTACCACGACCACGTCTGGACCCGCGACGACCGCTACACCATGTTCTGCGCCGACGACGGCTCGGACCCAAAACTCTTCGACGTCCAAAGCGACCCGAAGATGAACGAGAACATCGCCTTCGCCAACCCCGAAGTCGTCAAAAGGATGTACGAAGGCTACATACTGAGAGACGCCGGCGGACCGCTGCCGACCTACGGGTAGGTTTCAGGCATCAGGCCACAGGTATCAGGTCTACGACCATAGGAAGCCGGTGTCGCGTGACAAACGGAGATGTGTCCGATATCGATTACTTGCGATGGTTGGTTACACGACCACCGGGAATCCCCGACCCTCCCTGAAGCCTGAAACCTGTGGCCTGATGCCTTACTCCCCCAGTTCCGAGCCGAGGAGGCGTTTCGCTTGCTTCCATTCGGCGTCGAGCTCGGTGAGGGGGGCGGTGGCGTTTTCGAGGTCGTTGGCGTCGGCGAGGTCTTCGAGTTGGAGGCAGGAGGAGGCCATGCGTTTGGCGCCCACGGCCCTGGCTATGCCGTTTACGGCGTGGGCCGCGCGTTTGAAGGTTGGGACGTCGTCCTTTTGGGCGGCTTCGTGGAGGGTCGTCAGGAGGGTGGGGGTCTCGTCGGCAAAGGCCCGCAGGAGGTCGGTGACGATCCCGCCTCCGCCTTCCCGTTGGATGGTGCGGAGGTCTCTTAGGACGGCGGGGTCGAGGGCTCCGTCGGTCTCGCGGGGATCTGCCGGCGGTTCGGGTTGGGACGATGGTGGGGTGTGGGAGAGCCAGCGTTCCAGGACGCGGTCGAGTTCCTCGGGTCTTATCGGTTTCGGGATGTAGTCGTCCATGCCGGCGGAGATGGCCTTCTCGCGGTCGCCTTGCAGGGCGTGGGCTGTGACCGCGATAATGGGGGTGTGGGCTTCGGGGGGTTCTGTGCGCCGG
>CAXTDD010000682.1:0-2225 GCA_964242955.1 uncultured Rubrobacteraceae bacterium
CGGCTCGCCCCGAGGTCCTTGGCCGCCTCTTTCAGGCGGGTGTCGAACCGCTCCAAAGCGGCGTAGAGCGGCAGGACCATGAAAGGCAGGTACGAGTAGGTCATTCCCATGAGGACCGCCTCGGGGGTGAAGATCAGGTTGAGGGGCTCCCCCGTAATGCCGAGGAACTGCAGCGCCCTGTTCGCCAGCCCGTTCCCCCCCAGGATGACGACCCAGGCGTAGGCCCGGATGAGCAGGCTGGTCCAGAACGGCACCATAACCAGGAGCACGAGTATGTTGCGCCACCGCCGCGCCTTGAACACTATAAAGTAGGCCAGCGGGTACCCGAGCAGGACGCACAGCAGGGTCGTGAGCCCCGCGATGGCGAACGAGCGGCCGATGATCTTCAGGTACAGCGGGTCGAAGACCTTGAGGTAGTTGCCGGGGTTGAAGCCCAGAGTGATCCCGCCGTATACCCCGCTCGTCCCGAACGAGTAGGCCAGGATGAGTAGCAGGGGCAACAGGAAGAAGAGCCCGAGCCAGATCGTCACCGGCGCCAGAAGGCCCGCCAACCCCAAAGTCCAGCCGCGTCCCTTCCCGCCCATCAGGAGCTCTTGACCTCGGTAAAGATGCGCTCGTACTCGCGCGTGGCCTCGCCGGTGTCCTCTATGACCTCCAGCCGCCCGAACACAGCGTCCGAGAGCGTGTAGCCCGGCAGGTCCTTGAGGGCGCCGTCGATCTTCGGGAGCGACGCCCCATTCGGGGTGTTGTAGTAGGTGAAGTTCGAGAGGGTGGCCCCGACCTCGGCATCCAGGACGTGGTTGATGAACGCGTGGGCGTTCCGGGGGTGCTGGGCGCCGTTGGGGATCGCCATGTTGTCCGTCCAGCGGGTGGCCGCCGGACGCGGGATCACGTAGTCCAGATCCTCGTTCTCCGAGAGCGCCAAGAACGCGTCCCCCGAGAAGACGTGCCCGAGCAACAGGTCGCCGTTCTGCACCAGCGGCCTCGCCTCCGTCGAGTCGAAGTACCCGCGCAAGAGCGGCTTCTGCCGCGTGAGCTCAGCCCTCGCCTCTTCGAGCTCGCCGCCGTCCGTCGAGTTGACCGAGTAGCCGAGCTTGTAGAGGGCGGCCCCAAGGGTCTCGCGGGTGTCGTTGAGCATGGAGGCCTTGCCCTCGAACTGTTCGTCCCACATCGGGTCCCAGGACTCGTCTAGCTGGCCGATCTCTTTTCTGTTGTACAGGATGCCCGTGGTGCCCCACTGGTAGGGGAGGCTGTACTCGTTGTTCGGGTCGAAGGAGAGGCCCGTGTAGTTCCCGCCCACGTTCTTCTCGTTCGGTATCTTCGACTTGTCGAGCTTCTGTACGACGCCGGACTTGATCATGATCGCCACCATGTAATCGCTTGGCACGATGACGTCGTAGCCCGTCCCACCGGCCTGCAACTTCGCCAGAAGATCCTCGTTGGACGAATAGAAGTCTTGCGTCACCTTTATCCCGGACTTCTTCTCGAAGCTCGGCACGGTCTGCCTGGCGACGTAGTCCGCCCAGTTGTACAGGTTGAGCGCCTTCTCCTCCTGACCGCCGCCTCCTCCGCCACCCTGCGCGCTCGTGTTCGGCTGGCAGGCCAGCACCGAGAGCGTCGAGCCGGCCACACCGGCGGCACCCATCGCCCTCAGGAAGCTGCCCCGCGAGATCCCGCGTCCTCGACCCATCCCTAACCCCCCAATACCAGACAGTTGTGCGCGTCCCAGGCCACCGAGACCTCATCCCCCTCGGCCGGCCCGGACGCGTCGTGGGCGTTCTGCTGGTAGAGGGTCAGCCTCTCCCCGCCTTCGAGCTCCGTTATGTACTGCGTGCTGACGCCGAGGTACACGATCTGCTCTACCCTCGCGGCAAAGACGTTGTCCCCCGAATCCCCGAACCTGACCTTCTCGGGCCTGACCGCGGCGTGTGCCTCCCCGCTCGCCGCCGACGACGCCTCCCCGCGGGCGGTAGCCTCGATGCTCAAGCCCCCGGAAGATCGCAGCGTGACCCTGCCTCCGCTAACCGATTCGGCTGCGCCGGAGAAGACGTTCGTCTGGCCTATGAACCCGGCGACGAAGCGGTTGGCGGGTGTTTCGTAGAGGGTGGACGGGTCGGCGACCTGCTGGACCTTGCCCTCGTTCATCACCGCGATCCGGTCGCTCATCGTGAGCGCCTCTTCCTGGTCGTGGGTGACGTAGACGAAGGTGATGCCGACCTCGTGCT
>CAXTDD010000683.1:0-2222 GCA_964242955.1 uncultured Rubrobacteraceae bacterium
TCACGGACTACGTCCACTTCTCCTTCTGGTACATCTTCAACGCCGCCGACGCCGCAATAACGGTGGGCGTTGGCCTGCTCCTGCTCTCTGCCTTCAGGCCGGAGAGAGCCAATTAGAGCACGCTACGGCTTCGCCTCCGCTTTCAGCACGGCGCTTCGCGCCTCTCAGCACGCTCCCTCCGGTCGCTTTCAGCACGCCGCTTCGCGGCTTTCAGCCAGTCGTCTGTACGCGTTACATTTCTCGACATTCGATCCGCCGCGCGATGCGCAGCCCGGTCGGGCTTCACACGGCGGAAAGCTGAAATGCTGAAAGCGAGGGCCGCAAGGCCCAAAGCGTGCTGAAAGCGGAGCCCTTAGGGCGCAGCGTGCTGACAAGCCGCCCGAAGGACGGCGTGCCTCTAACCTAATCGGCTCAGGACGAAGGCCAGCAGGAACCCGACGGTGGTAACGATGCCGACTACGGGGCCCCCTTCTTCGTAGGCTTCGGGCATCATGGTGGATGCCAGCATGGTGAGGATGGCGCCGGCGGCGAAGGCCTGGATGGCGGCGACCACGTTGCCCGAGGCGCCGGCGAGGAAGAGGTAGCCGAGCAGCGCGGCGAGGGTCGAGGCCAGCGTGACGGCGCCCCAGATGCCCAGGATGTAGGCGGTCGAGCGTCCGGCGCGCTTCATGCCGGCGGCCGAGGAGAGGCCTTCGGGGACGTTGGAGAGGAAGACGGCGGCCACCAGGGCAATACCCACGCCGTTGCCCTCGATCAGGCTGATCCCGATGGCCGCCGACTCCGGAATGCCGTCGAGCAACGCCCCGATGGCGATGGCACTAGCCGACCCTCCCTGCTCGTCCCCGGAGTTCTTGCGACGCTCGCCGCCCCGCCGATTGACCGCCCGGTCCGCGAAGTAGAAGACCGCGGCACCCAGCAGCAACCCCGGCGCCGCCGCGTCGAGGCCCCCGATCTTGTACGCCTCGTCCATGAGCTCGAAGGCCACCGAAGAGACGAGTACCCCGGCCCCGAGCGCCATGACGACGGCCATGAGCCGCCGCGACGCGCCGGCGTACAAGCCTAAAGTGGCCCCGACGAGAAGCGCGGCCCCCCCGACGAAACCCCAGAATGCCGCCTCCAGGACCCCGGCTATGGGCTCACCTGTCCACGAGCCGCCCGTAGACGGCCCGGTACTTGCGGATGGCCTGGCGCAAATCCTCCGTGGACTGCTCCCCGGATTCCGCGTCGGGGCCGAGGCTTGACCGGGAGACCACGGAGGCCCGGATGCGGCGGGCCTCCCTGTAGTCGTCGGCGACGTCCGGGTGCATGGCGGCCAGGCCCTTCTCCGTCTCCTCGTCGCTCTGGGATGAGTCTGCGACAAAGTTGCGCTCGTGGAGGATGTCGGAGATCGTGCGGTCCGCCATCTCTATGGACCTCTCCGGGTTGTCCACGAAGACCCGCTCGACCTCGGTCCACTGACCCTCGAAGTGCTCCCGCCGCCCGTCGGCGAGCGGCTCGACGCGCCGCTCCACGCTCCCGCGCCGCCGCCTGAGTTCCCTGTCCGCCTCCTCTTCGGACCCCTTCTCCCTCGCGGTCCGTTCGTACTCGGACCCGAACTCCTCGCGGCTGCGCTCGCGTTGCTGCTCCCGACGCCGCGCCCGGCTCCGCCTCATGGCGAAGAAGATCGCCAACAGCAGGACCACCACGACGACGATCACGATTATCGCTATCAACCCGGTGGTGCCCATGCCTGCTCCTCACCCTCTATGGCCTGTCCCGCTGTGTTCCCCGCAAGGAAACGCGCGTAACATGAGACACCCAACCCCGCGCAAGGGTTACGGACCGGCCGTCTCCCATCGGCCCGCCCGTGGCATAAAGCTTCCCGGCAGCGAACGAAGCGAAGAAGACGAGAACAAGAACTCCAAAGACGAGACCTCCGAAGGCCGCCACCCCGGGCGCCGTCGAAGACGAAGAGGTCACCGGGGGCGGCGGTGTAAAGAGCGACGAGTAAGAGAGACACCGTCCATCAGTAAAGCCATAGGTGGCTAAAAGCCAACGGCTACTTGACCCTTGGCCTGTTGGAGTCTGTGCGGGAGCGGCCGAAGATCCGGTCCAGGAAGTGGTCGGCCACGTAGGCGCCGGCGGCGCCGCCCAGGACGCCGAGGAAGACGTCGAAGAGCGAGTCGGGCACGGTGTTCGAGATGGGGACGCCTATGGCGGAGAGGATCACCTCGATCCCCTCC
>CAXTDD010000684.1:0-2213 GCA_964242955.1 uncultured Rubrobacteraceae bacterium
CCCCTCGGGTTCCTCGTCTGCCGCGAGCAACGCCGACATGCCGCCACACGGTGCCACGT
The DNA here is from genome assembly GCA_964242955.1 of uncultured Rubrobacteraceae bacterium. GTDB lineage: Bacteria > Actinomycetota > Rubrobacteria > Rubrobacterales > Rubrobacteraceae > Rubrobacter_D. Next base: position 60 of record CAXTDD010000684.1, read on the forward strand.
GGCGCGCCAGGCGAAGATCCATTTCCTGAAGAACCCGGCGATGCTGGGGGGGGCTCCTGCTCGCGATGACCGGCGAGGAGAGCCGAGGGACCGGCACGCACCAGGTTCCGTAACCGAAAGGAGAGAGTTGTGAGGTGGATGCGTTTCGAGCATCAAGGAAGTGTTGGCGTGGGCCGGGTGGAGAACGACCGGGTACAGCCCGTCGCGGCGGAAGACTTACAGACGGTGATGCGTGGTGAGGGGACCAAGTCCATAGGGGACCCCGTGGCGCAAGAGGAGGTCCGTGTTCTCGCACCGGTCTCACCGTCCAAGGTGATCGCCGTCGGCCAGAACTACCTCGACCACGTCAAGGAACAGGGCGGAGAGCCGCCGGACGAACCAGTCCTCTTCGCCAACTTCCCGACCAGCGTAATCGGGCACGGTGACGAGATACGCTGGCCCGACAGCCTCACCCAGAAGGTGGACTACGAGGCCGAGCTCGCCGTAGTCATCGGCCGCCGGGCGAAGTCCGTTTCCGAGGAGGTGGCTCTAAACTACGTCTTCGGGTACACGGCCTGCAACGAGGTCTCCGCGCGCGACCTGCAGATGTCGGACAGCCAGTGGACCAGGGGCAAGGCTCTCGACACCTTCTGCCCGGTAGGGCCCATCGTCGTAGAGAAAGACGAGGTCCCGGACCCCCAGGATCTTTCGGTTGAATGCCGTCTCAACGGCGAAACCATGCAGGACTCGAACACAAGCGAAATGCTCTTCACCGTCGCGCAGCTCATAGCCTACATCACCGAAGGGATAACCCTGGAGCCCGGTGACGTCGTGGTGACTGGCACGCCTCCCGGAGTGGGAATTTTCCGCACCCCCCCGGTCTTCCTCAAGCCCGGTGACATCGTGGAGGTGGAGATAGGCGGAGTATGTACGCTCTCGAACCCCGTGGGCGAGTACTTCTAGGGATACACCGACGAAACAAGGTCGGGCAGGAGCACCGCGAGCCGATCTTCTTTTCCGAAGGGAGCGACCTAATCCAGACTTCATTCACGGTACACAACATCGCCGGCCCCGGCACCTGCGCGTGATGCAGGATGGCGCACGGGACTCGGCGGAACCCGCCTCGGGTAGGGCGCGGATGCCACTCCGAGGATTCAGTGTCTTGACCGTGGCCGTGAACCTGCCAGGGCCCGTCGCGGCTTCGCTACTGGCGGCTTCTGGCGCGAGCGTGATCAAGGTCGAGCCGCCCGGAGGGGATCCGCTCTCGCGCATCGCCCCGGACTATTACGAGGAGCTGAGAGCCGGCCAAGAGGTAGTGATCCTCGACCTGAAGGACGCGAACGATCGCGCCTCGCTGGACAACCGGTTGGCAGAAGCAGACCTCTTGCTGACGTCGAGCCGCCCTGCCGCCCTGGAGCGGCTGGGGCTCTCGTGGACGGATCTGCACGAACGATTCCCTCGTCTATGCCAGGTGGCAATCATCGGACAGCCAGACCCGCACGAAGATGCGCCGGGCCATGACCTTACTTACCAGGCGAAAGAGAAACTCCTCACGCCGCCGCACATGCCGCGTGTGTTGGTGGCCGATTTGGCGGGAGCGCAGATCGCCGCCAGGGAGGCGATCTCCCTTCTGTTCGCACGTGAAAGGGGCATGGGAGCAGGATGCTCACGGGTTGCCCTCTCGAGTGCGGCAGAGTCCTTTGCAAAGCCTTTCAGGCACGGGTTGACCAACGACGGGGGCATGCTGGGAGGTGGCTCCCCAACGTACGGCCTCTATCGTACGCGCGGCAACGGCTATGTGGCGCTGGCCGCGCTCGAACCCCACTTCTGGGAGAGTCTTCTGCGGGAGCTCGAGATAGATGGCCTGGACGGAAGGGATCTGAACAGCGCATTCCTGGCTCGAGATGCTGATGAGTGGGAAGAATGGGCGGCCCGACGCGACCTTCCCCTCGTCGCGGCGGCTCCGTCTCCGTAATGGACACCAGAAAAGACTTGCGGGTCAGCCAGTTATCCCACTGTGAGGTAACTCGCCGCTATGCGGATTCCCGTCGGCCAGACCTTTTCGGTGGGTTGGGAAGTTCGGACGGCCATTGTTGCCGTTGCGTCTACGCGGACGCCGTTCGGCCGGCGTTCGTGCTCGCGCGGTCGCGGCGCGGGGGCGGCCCCCGGTTAGCC
>CAXTDD010000685.1:0-438 GCA_964242955.1 uncultured Rubrobacteraceae bacterium
CCGTCCGTCCGGCGCTCCAAAGCCACGCCGCCCACCAAAAAGCTGAAAGCAGCCGGCAGGCTGCGTGCTGAGAGTGCAGGCCGAAGGCCGGAACGTGCTGAAAGCCGTAGGTCGAAGACCGGAGGCGTGCTGAAAGCTCGCGAAGCGAGCGTGCTATATCGGCAGATATTCCGGCGAGTCGGGGAGGTCTGTGCCGGGGAGGGCGTCGTGGCGGTCGGTGAACCAGCGGGCAAGGTCCGTGCCGGGGCCCGCCTGCTCGGCGGCCTGCGAGAGGCCGGCCCTGAGTTCGTGGAGTAGGGGCGGGCGCTCGCCGTAAGAGACCATCTCCATCTCGGCGGCCACGGCCGCGTCCACGAACTCGCCCCACCGGCGGGCCGCGTCTCCCTCGGTGGCGGGGGTCGCGGCGTAGGCCTGTTTTATCTCTTCGGGGAGCGGGAC
>CAXTDD010000685.1:448-2213 GCA_964242955.1 uncultured Rubrobacteraceae bacterium
TGGGTCTCGGACCTCTCCTCGCTTTGGCCGGTGGGATATTCCAGGTAGCGGCGGGCGGCGAACAGGAGCAGGCGCGAGGGAACGGTGCGCTTGTTCCAGGAGGCGGCGACCGCATCCCAGTCAATAAAAGATCCTCCGTACAGCCTCTGCAGGTCCATATGGGAACTATTGTAATGCACGCGGTCTCGTCCTCCGCACAGCGGAAGGTCCCAACGCAAGCTAAGGGCTAACTGCTAAAGGCTAAAAGCCAACCGCTACGTCGGACTGGCCTCCTCGGTCTCCTCGCCCGGTTCGCCGCCGGACTCGTCGGGGTCCAGGGCGCCGAGCATCTCCGCGACGAGCACGGGGTCGGGCTCTTCTTCGAGGTATCCCTCGCGCGCCAGGTGTGATGCGACCTCGCCCGCGGGACGTTCGCGTAGTTGCGGATCGTCGTCGACGGCCCGCTTGAGCGCGGCCAGGACGCTGTCGGGTCCGGGACCCATCTGGATGTTTCCGCTCGTCATGCCTCTCCTTTCAGGTGGGAGACGTTTCCGTTAGTTGCCGGAGGAGACTTCCAGGCCGCTCGCGTCGGCTTCGGGAAACTCCAGGGAGATGTCGTCCTGTGTTGCGCGGGACATATAGGAGGACCAGATGTCCATGGGTAGCCGCTCGCCGTTGGGCTCCTCGAGGCCGTGCACGCCGACCATAGAGCGGCGGCCTTCGGGGTATCCCACCCAGACGGAGGTGCATAACTGGGGCGTGTAGCCGACGTACCAGGCGTCCACGAAATCGTCCGTGGTCCCCGTCTTGCCGGCCGAGGGGCGGCCTATCTCCTCGTCCAAATCGTGGTACATGCTAGCCGTCCCGTCCTCGACCACGCCCCGCAGCACGCGGGTGGCGATAGCGGCCTCGTTGCTCGTCAGGACGCGGCTTCCGCCCACCCGCTGGGTGAACGTCGACGCGCTGCGGCCGTAATCGGCTTTCTCTACCCGGTCCACGGCGTAGGGTTCGCGGTGGATGCCGCCGCCGGCGAAGGTCGAGTAGGCCGAGGCCATATCCAGCGGGCTGACGCCGACGCCGAGGCCGCCGATGGCCGTGGAGGGGTAGGCCTCAACCGGGGTCGTAATGCCGAGGTCGCGGGCCGTCCGCGCCACGTTGTCCAGGCCGACGTCGGCGGCGAGTTGCACGAAGACGGTGTTGTCTGACTCGGCCATCGCCTCGTTTATCGAGATCTCACCCCGCTCCACGGAGTCGTAGTTCTCTATGGCGTAGTACTCGTCCTGGAAGCTGAAGTTGAGGTTTTGTGAGAGGTAGGTGCTTTCGGGCGAGACGTCCTTCTTGAGGGCCGCGGCGAGCACGAAGGGCTTGAAGGAGCTCCCCGGCTGCCGGCGGGCGTGCAGCGCGAGGTTGAAGTCTCCCTCCTGCCCGGTGAGCGCCCTGACGGCACCCGTCTGGGGCTCCACGGTGACGACGGCGGCGGCGGGATCTCCGGTCTTGGAGAGTACCTCTTCGGCCTCCTCGACGGCGGCGTGCTGGAGGCCGGGATCGAGCGTGGTGTAAATGCGCAGCCCGCCAAGCCGCACGGCCTCTCGTCCTACCCGGTCCTCGATCTCGCCGCGCACCTTCTCCAAGAACGGCGCGAAGTCGGGGTCTTCGGACGGGGGATCGGGGGCGAAATCGAGTTCGGAGGAGAGCGCGTTCTCGTATTCGGCGGCGGAGATCATGCGCTGCTCGCGCATGAGGCGGAGCACCCTGTCGCGCCGGGCGGTGGCCGCCTCGACGAGCG
>CAXTDD010000686.1:0-2208 GCA_964242955.1 uncultured Rubrobacteraceae bacterium
GGTGGAGAAGGTTTTGGAGTGGCGCTTTGGGGCGGGGAGCTCCCCGGAGGCAGCATTTAGAGGTTTGTAGGAGTTCGGAGTCCGCGGTCCGTCGAGGATCGCCTGAGAAGAGGAGATGAGAATGAACCGCATCGCGTTTAGCCCGGAGGGTGAGATCCGCCCGGCCATCGTCGTCCTGGCGGGCCTGGTCTTGTCGGCGGTCGCCTTCGCCCTCAACACGCTGATCGCCAACGCCGCGCCGCCGGCCCTCGGGGCGCCGGGCGAGGTTTCCCAGTTCGGCACCGTGAAGGTGGTGCTGGCGACGCTCCCGGCGGTCCTGGGGAACGCTCTAGGCTTTTACATGTCTTACCGCCGCTACGACCCGCGGGCCGATCTGAAGTTCCTCGCGCCGGCCGCCGGCTTCTTCGTGGCGTTCATGTCCATACCCGTCTGGGGTCTGATCTCCGGCGGCACCATCACCGTCTTCGCCGTCGCCGCCACCCTCAACATAGTCGCCGTCGCCGTCGCGGTACCCGCGCTGCTCGCCCTGCGACCGGAGACTGCCCCGGACACCGTCCAGGAACTGCGGGCCCAGACGGCGGTCGAGTAAATACCCCCACAACGCAACCGAAAGGAGTACCAATAATGACGAAGAACAAAGAGGCCACCAGGACCGAGATGGTGACGCCGCGCGAGGGCGGGCCGGAGGTGCTCGAAGCGCACCGGCGCGAGTTGCCGGCCCCGGAACCCGGGCAGGTCATCGTCCGGGTCGAGGCGGCGGGCGTCGCCTTCTCCGAGGTGCAGATGCTCAAGGGTCGCTACTTCGGCCAGCCCAAGTTCCCCTTCGTGCCAGGCTACGACCTGGCCGGTGAAGTCGAGAGCGTCGGCGAAGGCGTCGATGCGGGCGTGATCGGCACCCGGGTCGCCGCGCTGACGGAGACGGGTGCCTGGGCCGACCGGGTAACCCTCGACGCGGCGAAGCTCGCGCCGGTACCGGACGGGCTCGATCCCGCCGACGCCGTCGCTGCCGTCACCAACGGGGTCACGGCCTGGCAGATGCTCCACCGCGCCGCGAAAGTGAAGCCGGGTCAGACCGTGCTCGTGCACGGGGCCTCGGGCGGCGTGGGGACGCTCCTCGTGCAGCTCGCGCGGCTCGCCGGTGCCGAAGTGATCGGGACCGCCTCCGCTTCCAAGCACGAGTACGTGCGCTCTTTGGGCGCCGTGCCGGTCGACTACAGGGACGACGTGCCCGCGAGGGTGCGCGAGATCTCGCCTGGCGGCGTAGACGCGGTCTTCGACCACGTCGGGGGTCCCGGGCTGGTGGACTCGTACCGGATGTTGCGCAAGGGCGGGACGCTCGTCACCTACGGCTCCGCCTCCACGCTCTCGGGCACGGGGCACTGGATCAAGCCCTACCTCCCCATCTTCGCCCGCGTCCTGCGCTGGACCGCCACACCGGACGGCAAACGGGCGACGTTCTACTACGTGAAGCGTTGGCCCAAGTTCTTCCAGCAGGACCTCGCAACGGTCCTCTCGCTGCTCAGCAGTGGGAAGATCCAGGCGCACGTAGCCGACCGCCTGCCGCTCGAAAGGGCCGCCGAAGCCCTCGGACTCCTCGTGTCCGGCAAGGCGAGCGGCAAGGTGGTGCTCGTGCCGGAACCCGCGACAGAGCCGAACTCGTAGCAACCGAAAACCCGATCAGGAAGTGGCCCTCCTGGCCGATACTCACGCGACGCCCACGCTCCGGGGCACGGGCCACGTCAACGGAACGACGTATTGGGGTCGTCTCCGTGCCAGACCCCGGCCGAGGCTTTGAGGAGGGAGCAAGGGAACCGCTGGCCGAAGCGCCCGGGACGGATCGGTGTCCGACGGCCGCGTGTCACAGGCGTGGCGGGGAGAAAGAATGGAAATATTGCATGTCATGGTCGATGATACCGGGCAAGCGACGCGAGTCGAGGTCCCGGACAGGCTCCGGTATCTTCCAACACGGTCCGTTGCCCTCGTAGAGAGAGACAGCGACGTAGACGCCCAACGGCGCGAGGCACCGCTAAGTGGCGTCTATTCGACAAGAAGGGGACGCTAGCGTTATGGCCGCCAACGAAACGCGCAACGTCCGCCTCGCCGGCCTCGTCCGGATGGGGGGCCGGGATCCCGGCGCCGCCAAGGACGGCGCGTCGGAGGGGGCCCGGGAGTGAGCACGCGCGGGAGCGGGCCGACCCTGTACGCCCC
>CAXTDD010000687.1:0-2208 GCA_964242955.1 uncultured Rubrobacteraceae bacterium
ACTACGCGCCGGACCCGGCCAGCCAGATCGTCTCCTCCATCGGCGGCAACCTCGCGGAGAACTCCGGCGGCGTCCACTGCCTCAAATACGGCTTCACCACCAACCACGTTATGGGCGCCGAGGTCGTGCTGGCCGACGGCTCGGTCGTCCACATCGGCGGCGGCACGGCCCCCGACGCCCCGGGCTACGAGTTGCTCGGCGCCTTCGTGGGGTCCGAGGGCACTCTAGGGATAGCGACGAAGATAACGCTGCGCATCGTCCGCAAGCCGGAGTCGGTGAGGACGGTGCTGGCGGCCTTCAAGGATACGGAGGAGGCCGGCGGGGCGGTCTCCGGGATCATCGGCGCCGGCATCGTGCCGGCCGCCATCGAGATGATGGACGCCCTCACCATCGAGGCCGTCGAGACGACCGTTGCGCCGGGCTTTCCGGAGGCCGGGGCCATACTCATCGTCGAGCTCGACGGGCCGGAGGCCGAGGTCGCCAGCCAGTTCGACAAGGTCATAGAGACCTGCGAGGCGAACGATGCGTCCGAGATCCGGGTGGCCGAAGACGACGAGGAGCGGGCGCTGTTCTGGAAGGGCCGCAAGGCGGCCTTCGGGGCGATGGGCTCGATCTCCAACGACTACTACGTCCAGGACGGCGTCGTCCCGCGCACGGAACTCGGGGCCGTCCTCAAGAGGATCTCGTCCCTGAGCGAGGAGTACGGCCTGCGCGTCGCCAACGTCTTCCACGCCGGCGACGGCAACCTCCACCCGCTCGTCCTCTACGACAACGACGTCGAAGGCGAGGCCGAGCGGGCCGAGAGCCTGGCCGGCGACATCGTCTTTACCTGTTTGGAGCACGGCGGCTCGCTCACCGGCGAGCACGGCATCGGGGAGGACAAAAAGAAGTACATGCCCAAGATGTTCACCTCAGACGACATGAACGTCATGCAGCTCTTGCGTTGCGCGTTCGACCCGCACCAGATCTGCAACCCGGGCAAGATCTTCCCGACCCCCCGCCTCTGCGGTGAACGCCCGGGCCCCTTCCACATGCACCCGGTCCAAAAAGCCGGCCTCGCGGAGAACTTCTAATGCAGACGAAAAAGACGTACAGGGAAGACCTGCAGAACATCGTCGGCGAGGGCAACGCCCGCGAAGCGACCGCCGAAGACGCCATAGACGGCGTAGCACCATCCCTGGTGGTCGAGCCGGGATCTACCGAGGAGATCAGCGCCGTCATGAGGCTCGCGGGCGGCAACGGCCTCGTCGTCTGCCCGCGTGGGGGCGGCACGAAGCTGGGATGGGGGGCGCCGCCGCGGACGGTGGACCTCGTTCTGGATATGGGGCGGATGGACGAGATCATCGAGCACGTCCCCGGCGACCAGGTCGTGCGCGTCCAGGCTGGCGTAAAGCTCGAAGCCCTCCAGGAGAAGCTCGCCGAGGCCGACCAGATGCTCGCCCTCGACCCGCCGGAGAGGGGCGCCACCGTCGGCGGCGTCGTGGCGGCCAACGCCTCGGGACCCCGGCGGTTGAAGTACGGGACGGTGCGCGACCTCATCATCGGGATCACGGTGGTGCTGGCCGACGGGACCGTGGCCAAGGCCGGCGGCAAGGTGGTCAAGAACGTGGCCGGCTACGACCTCGGCAAGCTCTTTACCGGATCTTTGGGCACGCTCGGCGTGATAGCCGACTGCAACTTCCGCCTCCACCCCCGCCCCGACTCGGCCCGAACTCTGGCCGTCGAGGTGGAGACCCCGCAGGCAGCCCGGGATGCGGCCCAGGCCGTCGTCCACTCCCAGGTCGAGGCGACCGCCGTCGAGCTGCACTGGGACGGGGCGTCGAAGCTCGTCTCCGTCCTGCTGGAGAGCATCCCGGGCGGTATCGGGGCGAAAGAGGAGCGGGCAAGGTTCCTTCTGGAGCCGTTCGGCGCGGTACGCACCCTGACGGACGACGAGGCGGAGAACCTCGGGCCGCTCGACCCGCCGGGCGTCGGCCCGGAAGACGTGGCCGTCAAGATAGGGGCGCCCCCGGCCGAACTCGCCGCGGTCCTGGAATCTGTATTGGATGCCGCCGAACGCCGGAACGTCTCCGCCCGCTTCACGGGGCACGCCGCGACCGGCGTCACCCTGGTCGGGCTCTCCGGCGACGGGGCCGCGATGGCCGGGGTCGTCGGGGAGGTGCGCGACATCCGGACGCGCCGCGGCGGCAGCGTCGTCGTGCGCTCCGC
>CAXTDD010000688.1:0-2198 GCA_964242955.1 uncultured Rubrobacteraceae bacterium
GTGTAGTGGACGGTCGGGAAGACCTCCATCGGCTCGCGGGAGATGTCTATGTCGGCGAGGTTCTTGAACTGCTCGTACATCGTCGGCAGCTTCTTCATGATGCCCTCGTAGCCGAGGTGCGTGATGTCCAGGTAGACACCACCATGCTCGGAACCGCGCCCCTCCTGGACCTCGGTGTAGTTGGCCCGCGCCACGACGTCGCGCGTCGAGAGCTCCATCTTCTTCGCGTCGTAGTTCTCCATGTACCGGTTGCCCTCGGAGTTGCGGAGCAAGCCGCCCTCGCCGCGCACGCCCTCCGTAACGAGCAGGCCGCGCACGCCCGGGGGCCAGACCATCCCCGTCGGGTGGAACTGCATCATCTCCATGTCCACGAGCTCGGCGCCCGCGTCGTAAGAGAGGACCACGCCGTCGCCGGTGCCCTCCCAGGAGTTCGAGGTGACCTTGAAGATGCGGCCCCAGCCGCCGGTCGCCATCACGACAGCCTTCGCCTTGAAATGGACGAACTTGCCCGACTCGCGGGTGTAGGCCAGAGCGCCGACGACCCGCCCGTTGTTCTTCAGGAGCTTCGTGACCGTCGTCTCCATGTAGACCTTCGCGTCGGTGGCGAGGGACTTCTCCTGCATGGTCCGGATCAACTCCAGCCCGGTGCGGTCCCCAACATGCGCCAGGCGACGATACGTGTGCCCACCGAACGGCCGCTGGGAGATCTTGCCTTCCGGCGTCCGGTTGAAGAGGGCGCCCCACTGCTCCAGCTCGTAGACCCGATCCGGGGATTCCTTGGCGTGGATCTCGGCCATCCGCCAGTTGTTGATGAACTTCCCGCTCCTCATCGTGTCGATGAAGTGCTGGCGCCACGAGTCGTCGGAGTCCACGTTCCCCAAAGCGGCGGCCATGCCGCCCTCGGCCATGACGGTGTGCGCCTTGCCGAGCAAGGACTTCGTCACTATCCCGACCGAGAGGCCGCGCTGCGTCGCCGAAACCGCCGCCCTGAGGCCGGCGCCGCCGGCGCCGATGATCAGGACGTCGTGCTCCCGAACCTCGTACCGCTCGCGGGTCCCGTTCTTGTTTCCGTTGCTCGCCACCTCAGCCACCTTCCCCTATCAACCGCCGAAAGGAATTATTACGAAGTCGGTTATCCAGCCCAACTGCAGCGCCCTCAGATACAGGTCGGTCGCCAGCAGCGAGAACAGGCTGTACCACGCCCACTGCGGATGCCTGGCGTTGAGCCTGCTCACGAAGTTGTAGGTCTTGCGCCGGGCGTTCCCGCCCCGCAGGCAGGAGTAGCAGTCCTTGTTGCCCCCTATCAGGTGCCTGAACGAGTGGCACGAGAACGTGTAAGCCGAGACGAGCACGATGTTCAGGAACCACAGCAGCGAGCCGACCCCGATCTGGATCCCACCCGGCGCGAAGAGCGTGCGAAACGCCTCGTACCACAGGAAGGCCACCACCACGATCGACGCGTACAGGAAATAGCGGTGGACGTTGTTCCACACGAAGAGCGCCCGCTCGCCCCTGTAGCCCTCGGCCGCGTTCTTGCCGGCCCAGAAGCGGTCCTTCTGCTGCGTCCCGACCTGACAGGCCGGCGGATCAAAGAAAAACGCCCGGTAGTAGGCCTTACGGTAGTAGTAGCAAGTCGCCCTGAACCCGAGCGGTATCCACAACACCAGCATCGGGGCCGTGACGAAGCCCGGCATCCAGTTCGGCAACGGGACCTCAGGCGAATAGAACGGAGAGACGAACTGCTGGTAGTCACCGCCAAGAAAGAGTATGGCGATAAAGGAGTAAAGTCCGAAAGCGCTCAACACCAACACCACGGCCGCCGACTCGACCCACCACGGCAGCCTCTTCCAAGCGGATGCTATAGCTGTCAAACTCCGTCTCCCGTCTAGATGTTTGTGCCTACTTGTAACTCGGGGCGTTTTCTCCGTGCGGGAAGTATAGAGGATCGGTCAAAGGCGTTCTGTGAAAAGATTCGGGGGAGGCTTCAGAAAAACGACGCCTAATCGCGGTCCGGCACTCGGTTTTCGGGCCGGGCAGGACCTCAACTCCTGAAACCTGATGCCTGTAACCTAGATCCGGGCCGTCCCGTAAGCCGGATTCTGCTTTGTCCCGCCATCCATCTCTGTAGGGGCGGTTCGCGAACCGCCCCTACAGGCCCCTTTCGGGGCTGCGCCTACCACTCCCGGAGGACAATTTGG
>CAXTDD010000689.1:0-2198 GCA_964242955.1 uncultured Rubrobacteraceae bacterium
CGTGTCCGGCGAAAAGGTCCTGGTAACGGAGACCGGGGTCGGACTGCCCGGCCCCGGGGAGGTATCAGAGGAGCTGGAAGCGGCGACCCGCGGGCTTCTGGAGGAACTGCGATCCGCGGGCGCCGAGCCCCCGACGCTGCAACCCGATGCCCCGTTGCGGCTGCTGCTCAAGAGGGGGGACGCCGTGGAACTCGGCGGCGGTCTCTTCTCCTCCGCCGACGCCTCAGGAGAAGTCCTGGAGAAGATAAAGCAGGTGTGCCGGGAGGAAGGCGAGATCTCGCTCGCCGGTCTGCGCGATCGTCTGGGCACGAGCCGCAAGTACGCGCAGGCCTGGTTGGAATTCTCCGACGCCTCGGGCGTCACCAGCCGCACCGGCGACGTCCGCGTACTCACCCGGCGCCACCGCTGAGCCGCGATGCCGGCGGACGCTCTCCGGGGAGTGCGCCGGTATACTTGGGATGGCATGAGCGTGCAACGAGCGGGAGGTCGCGCGGTGACGGAGACGGTTCGGGTCGAGCCGGAGCAGCGGGTCGTGATCCGGAACGCCAGCTGGGAGCTTTATCAGGGCCTTCTGGAGGCCAGGGGGGACGCGGGGGCCCCGCGCTTCTATTACAGCCAGGGTATCCTGGAGATCATGAGCCCCGGCGTGGACCACGAAAAAACGAACCGCACGTTGGCGCAGATCGTGGAGCTCGTCGCCCTGGGGCTCGGCGTGGACGTACAGAACCTCGGCTCCACCACCTTCGACCGGGAGGACCTGGACCGCGGCTTCGAGCCCGACTCCTGCTTCTACGTCCAAAACGAGGAGCGCATTCGGGGCAAAGACAGAGTAGACCTCTCCGTGGACCCGCCGCCGGACCTGGTGATAGAGGTGGACATCACGAGCCCGTCGCTGAACAAGCTGCCCATCTACGCCACGCTGGGCGTCCCGGAGGCGTGGCGCTACCGCAGAGGGCGGATGCAGGTCCTCGTTCTGCAAGAAGAGGGATACGCCGAAGCCGAACGGAGCCTCGCCTTTCCCGTCCTCACCGCCGACGTCCTGTCCCGCTTCCTGGACCGGAGCAAGGCGGCGGGCCGGGCCGAGTGGTCCAACAAGGTCCTCGACTGGGCCCGGGACCAAACGGAACGACTACCCTAAAATGGTCGGCTGAGTTGGAATGCGTGGGCCTGGTGGCCCGGCCGGTCTTCAAAACCGGTTTGCGGTCGCGGCGCGGCCGTGGTGGTTCGATTCCCCCGCATTCCGCGAATGGAGCTTTTAGCCTTTAGCTATTAGCGGTTAGCAAGAGATCGAGGGCGACGCTCCCGGCAGAAAGCGCAACTCTTGGTCTAAAGAAGCTCTTTTGCGACAGATTCGGCGCCGCACGATGCGAGAGCTAAGGGCTAAAAGCCAAGAGCTAAAAGCTAAGAAACCGGAGGTTTCGCGATGACTTTCTCTCACCTCGACGATACGGGCGCCGCGCGGATGGTGGACGTTGGGGAGAAGGCCGTCGTGCGGCGGACGGCGGTGGCGGCGGGGTACGTGAGGATGGCGCGTGAGACGGTTGGGCTGTTGCGGGAGCAGGCTTTGCCCAAGGGGGACGTGTTGAACACGGCCAGGATCGCGGGGGTCATGGCGGCCAAGAGGACGCCGGAATTGATCCCGCTGTGCCACGGCATCGCCCTCTCGTCGGTGGAGGTGGAGTTCGAGGTGGGGGAGGACGGCGTCGGGATCTCGGCGACGGCCCGCGCGAACGACCGTACCGGTGTGGAGATGGAGGCGCTCGCCGCCGTGGGCGTCGCCGCCCTCACCGTCTACGACATGTGCAAGGCGGTAGACAAGGGCATGTCCATCGAAGGGATCAAACTCGTCCAAAAGACGAAGGAGCCGGCCGGTCCGTGAAGGGTTACACGGCGCCGTGAGGCGTCGCATGGGACACTCCGATCGTTGAGGATAAGGGCAAGTCGGCTATGCTAGACTTCCGGGCTGGCCCGTCCCGGACCCTAGGTCAGGAGACGAAAATCGGGGTCGATAACGCGGACTTATATCCCCTTTTTATGGACGTCTCCGGGAGACGCTGCGTGATCGTCGGCGGCGGCAACGTCGCGGCGCGTAAGGCGGCGGGTCTGCTCGAGTCGGGCGCGCGGGTCGCCGTGATCTCGCCCGAGATCGCACCGGAGATGGAGCTCCTGGACGTGGAGGTCCACCGCCGCCCTTACGC
>CAXTDD010000690.1:0-2197 GCA_964242955.1 uncultured Rubrobacteraceae bacterium
CAGGTCTGCCGGTCGGCGAGGATGTCCGAGTCCCAGATGGCCTCGTCGGTGGCCCGGGAGACAAGCCGGTAGCGCTCCTCGCTCACCCTCAGCGCCTCTTCGGTCCTCTTGCGCTCGGTGATGTCCAGTTGGAAGCCCTGCCAGAAGCGGGGCCTGCCCTCCTCGTCCCGGATGAGCCTCGCCTCGTCCCTGATCCAGACCACGCCCCCGTCGGGCCTGACGGTGCGGTACTCGACCCCGAACGGCTCCCCGGTCTTCTCCGTGTGGCTGTCCTCCCGACGCACCCTCTCCCGGTCATCGGGGTGGATGACCTTGGCGTAGAGTTCGGGGTCATCGATGTACGCCCGTGCCGGGTACCCCGAACGCGCCTCGATCTGGGGGCTCATGTACACCATCGGGCCGACTTCCTCCCCTTCCCCGGCGTCCTGAACGTAGATGGCCGCGGGGAGCTGTTCGACCAGCGTCCGGTACCTCGCCTCGGCCTCGCGCATCTGTCTCTCGGCCCGCCGGCGCTCGGTGATGTTGCGGATCGCCGAGACGCGGACCTTCCGCCCGCGAAAAGTGGACGTCTTGCCCCGGATCTCCGCCTCGAAGGTCGTGCCGTCTTTGCGCAGACCCGTGGCCTCGTAGGGTTCCTCTATACCCTCGGATATGTGCGCGCGCACGAGCCCCCTGGACTCCTCGCGCACGAAGGCCGTCGCGGCCATGCCGACGGCCTCGGAAGGCTCGTAGCCGAACATGTCGGCGAAGACCCGGTTCGTCTCGAGCACCTGGCCGTCTTCGGTGATGGCGATGCCCTCGAAGGTGGCGTCCGAGAGGCCGCGGAAGCGCTCCTCGCTCTCGGCCAGAGCCGTCTCGGTCTCGCGGCGACGGTCGAGCATGTCGTTGAACGCGGCGGCGACCGCGCCCAGCTCGTCCTTCGCGTCCACGTTTACCCTGTTGGCGAGGTCGCCCCGCCCGGCCCTTTCGGCGCCCTCCCTGAGCTCGCGCACCGAGCCTATGATGCCGCGGTTGATCCCGTACGCCGCGAGCGCGCCGAGGAGGAGCCCGGCGAGCAACACCACCGCGATGATGACGTAGACGCCCCGGATGGAGGACGCCGCCTCCGCCTCTGCCGCCAAAAGCCGCCGCTCGGTCCACGGCTGGACCTCCCCGTCGAAGAGCTGGTCCAAATCGTTCTGGAGCCTCAAGAACTCCTGCTCGTCCGCGCTGAAGGTCCCGGTTTGGCCCTCTTGCCCCCCGGCCACGAGGTCCTCGCCCAGCCCGACGTACTCCCGGTAGGCGGCCCCGATCCTGTCGCCGAACGCCCTACCCCTGTCTGTGGTCGCCAGGTCGTCGAAGCTGGCCTTGAACCTCTGGAAGTCGGCCTTGTCGTTCTCGAAGCGGTCCAGGTAGCGCGGGTCGCCGGTCTCCCTGTAGTTGAGGACGTCGCGGCTGATCTCCACGGCGTTGGTCTCCATCTCGAAGGCCGCCGTGCGCGTCGGCTCCTCGACGTTCACGGTCTGGTCGAGGGCCTTGTCTATGGACCGCTCGCTGAAAAAGATGATGCCGCACGCGACGGAGAAGAGCAGGATCAAGACCCCGAACCCCAGCCATAGCTTGCGCGCTATCGTCATCGCCTACCCTTCGAGCGCCGTCGGACCGCCGTTCGGCCGGGAACGCGAAAGGTCGCGGCCCCACGCGTTTCGATGAACATTTTACGCGCCGGGCAACCCCGAAACTACACGGGCTTCGGGTGTCGCATGGGTCCGGGGTCCTGGCGGCGATCGACGAGGTGCGGGACGTACCGACGACGGGCAGCGCCCACGGACCCCCGGCACCCGAAAGCCTCCGAAGGAGGCGAGCTGAAGCCTCCCGTTAGGCGCGCGGCAGGGAGACGGTGAAGGTCGTGCCCTCGCCCGGCACGCTCTCCACGCTCACCCGCCCCCCGTGGTTCTCCGCCACGTGCTTGACGATGGAGAGGCCGAGTCCCGTGCCGCCGGTGGCCTTCGAGCGGGCCTTGTCCACCCTGTAGAAACGTTCGAAGATGCGCGAGAGCTTGCCCTCCGGGATACCGATGCCCGTGTCCGAGATGCTGACGACGACCTCCGAGCCCTCCAACACTCCCGTCACCTCCACACGCCCGCCGGGCGGCGTAAACATGACGGCATTATCCACGAGGTTGGTGAACATAGAGGTGAGCTGCGTCTCGTCGCCG
>CAXTDD010000691.1:0-2183 GCA_964242955.1 uncultured Rubrobacteraceae bacterium
GGTCGGGCCCCCGCAGCCAGTTCGGCGGCACGGCGCCCGGCGTGAGCGCGGCATCGGATGCGCCCGATACCGCGTCGTCCGCGGACCGACACGGTGAGGCGGGCCACAGGAGCGGCCCGTCGACCCTCCGCAGCCAGTTCGGCGGCACGGCGCCGGAGTAACCCGGCCGGGCTCCCTCGTCGGAGCACGATCGCCCGGTTGGAGCCGGGGTCCGGGAACGTAGGCCTGAGGTAGACGGCTGCTCCCGCCCGTCCTCGCTCGCGGTCGTCGATGCCCGCGGCTGCGGTTCGGGTCCCGAGAACCCCCCTCGGCTCGACGCGGAAGGCCAGATCGGAGTTGGTCGAAAGGAAACCAGGCATAAACGACCTCATAGTGGCAATCCCGTAATGATAATCCTATCCGTTCGTCCGGGTACGCGCAACGGGTACGGGAAAGCACGGCCGGGTCTCCTGAGCGGGGCATCGCCCGAGCCTCGCGCATGTCCGGGCCGCCGCGGGCTTGCTCCCGCCCGGTGACGTGTGTTAAACCGGCACCGACCGCCCCAAGCGGTGGGGAGTGGACGGGAAGGGTGGTATGAAGCATGAGAGTAGCCCTGGCGCAGATCGACTGCGTCCTCGACGACGTTGACAAGAACATTCGCCGGGCGAAAGAGGTCGTGGCGGAGGCGAAGGACGAGGGCGCGGACCTGGTCGTTTTCCCCGAGTTGAGCCTGACCGGGTATTCTTTGGGTCAATCAAGCGAAGAGGTGGCTATCGAGGTGCAGGACGAGCGCATCCGTTCGCTGGTCGAGGAGGCGGGGGAGACCTCGATCGTCCTCGGTTTCCACGAAGACGACGGTCATCTCCGCACCTACAACAGCGCGGCCTATTTCGAGGATGGGTCTCTGGTCCATCTTCACCGGAAGCTGTACCTGCCGACGTACGGCGTCTTCGAAGAGCGAAAGCACTTCAGTCCGGGCCAGAGCATGCGGGCTTTCGGAACCAAGTTCGGCCGCACGGCCATCTTGATCTGCAACGATGCCTGGCAGCCGGCCCTGGGATTCCTCGCCGTGCAGGACAGCGCCAGGGTACTTCTCGTACCATCCTGCAGCGCCGACAACCGCTTTCCCGGGGAGATGGACACCACGGAGTACTGGCACGACATCACCAAGTTCTACGCGCGCATGCTCGAGTGTTACGTGGTCTTCGTCAACCGGGTCGGGACGGAGGGGGATCTCTCGTTCTGGGGTAGCTCGCACGTGGTCGATCCTCTGGGCAACATCATGGTCGAGGGAGCCCTCTATAAAGAGGATCTCGTCACGGCCGACCTGGATTTTCAGAGCGTCTTGCGGCGTCGCCGCAGGGTGCCCCTGCTCAAAGAAGCCCGTATCTCGTTGCTGCGCAGGGAGCTCAGCCGGCTCGCCAAGGAGGGTGGCGATCTTTGACCCCGTCGGGGGCGCCCCGCGGGCGCACTCTTCCGGGCCGCTCCGGTACAATGCCCGATTAGCATGAAAGAGTCGTTAGCATCCCCGGCCCAACGGTTGCACGGCGCGCTCGACGGAGAACTGGAGGGCTACCTGCGCACCGACGAGGCCTCCCGCGCCATGTGGAGCACGGACGCCTCGATCTACCTGCGCAAACCCATCGGCGTCGTCGTCGCCCGCTCGGAAGACGACGTGAAGCTGGCCCTCCGGACGGCCCGCGAGCTCGGCCTCTCCATAACCCCCCGCGGCACCGGCACCAGCCTCGCCGGCCAGGCCACCGCCCCTGGCCTCGCCCTCGACGTCTCCGAGATGAACCGCACGATAGGGGTGGATCTGCAAGGACGGCGCTGCACCGTCGAGCCGGGCGTGATCCAGGGCGAGCTCAACGCCCTGGTCGAGCCGCACGGCCTCGTCTTCGGGGCCGACACGTCCACCTCGGACGTCGCGACTCTGGGCGGGATGGTCGGCAACAACTCTGCCGGGATGCGGAGCCTCGTGTACGGGACGACGGCCGACCAGATCCTCTCCCTGCGGTGCGTGCTCGCGGACGGGGCGTCGGTGGATCTCAGGCCCATGCCGCGGCGCGAGGCGGAGGACCGGGCGCGGGCCGACGACGCCGAAGGGCGGTTGCTGCGCGGGGCGATGGAGATAGGGACGAAGTACAGGGGGGAGATCCGTCGCCGCTTCCCCGACATGATCCGGCGCGTCTCAGGCTACGGCC
>CAXTDD010000692.1:0-2182 GCA_964242955.1 uncultured Rubrobacteraceae bacterium
GACGAGGTCGGCTCCTTCGAGGGCAAGTTCGTCCTCGACTCCTTCAGGGTCGTGGCGGCGACCGGCCGCCAGAGCCGGGCGGCGGCCACGGTCTCCCACGCCGAGCACGGCACGTTCGAGGCCGAGGCCGAGGGCGAGGGCCCGGTGGACGCGGTCTTCCGCGCCATCGACGCCGCCACGAACATCAAGGGCCGGCTGACGGACTTCCGCATCGACGCCGTTACGGGCGGCAAGGACGCCCTGGGCGAGGTCCGGGTCTCCGTCGAGTTCGAGGGAAACGAGTACGGCGGGCGCGGCCTCTCCCAAGATGTCGTCGAGGCGGCGGCCCGCGCTTACGTCCGGGCCGTCAACGTCTACACGGCCGGGCGGGTGAAGTCGCCGTGGGAAGCCCCGGTAGCCCCGTAGAGACGCCCCGCTGGGCCGTCTCCGGCCCCGGGACGGGCTACGAGCGTCTGGAAGGCCCGGTCCCGCTCTCCTACGCCCCGCGCCTGGCAAAACGGGCGCGGGAGGTGCACGGCTACCTGGAACGGGGCTCAAGGATGCTCGCGGAGATCCTGGGCACCGGACCACCAAACCTGCGCGCGATCCTCGTCGCCGACGAGGACTGGGACGGGACGCCCCGCGAGGGCGGGCGCCCCTACCCGCCGGGCCTCCCGTACTTCACCCGCTCCACGAACCCGCCATCCCTCGTGCTGCCCGCGGCGCTCTCCCTGGTCTTCCGGCCCCGCACGGAGGCCACGCTACCGCTGGTCGTCTGGCACGAGCTGGCGCACGCCTTCCTGTTGGGTCGGGAGGTCGTGAGGATGCCGGTTTGGCTGGGCGAGTTCGTGCCGCAGGCCGCTTCGGCGGCCGTCGCGCGCAGGGTCGGGCTGCCGCTGGACGAACACCTGGAGCGTGTGGACCACAATCCGGGATTCACGGTGCGAAGGTTCGAGGGTCCGGCGAGCGCCGAAGACCAGATGAAGTTCCAGAACCTCTTGCTGCTCTTCGGCGCGGCGGCGCTGGCAGAGTTTGGGGAGGGTTTCCTGGGGCGACTGTTTCGGGCGCTCTGGGAGCAAGACGACGTGGTGGACGGCGGGCGGGCGGAGGAGTTGCTGGCCGGGTCGCTCGGTCCGGGGGGCGCGGCGTGGCTCTCTTCGAGGCCGGAGTTTTAGGAGGGATATTATGCGCGACGCTTTCGACATACTGCTGCTGCCGGGCGACGGCATAGGGCCCGAGGTGGTCGGGGCCGCGCGCGGGGTGATGGACGTTGCGGCGGGGCACTTCGGCGTGAAGCTCCGCTACGAGGAGCGCAAGATCGGGGGCGTCGCCATACGCGACGAAGGAGATCCCGTCTCAGACGAGACGCTGGAGGCGGCCAGAACTTCGGACTCCGTCCTGCTGGGCGCCGTCGGCCACCCCGATTTCGACGCGGCGCCCGTGCGTCCCGAGGCCGGGCTCCTGAAGCTGAGGAAGCACCTCGGGGCGTTCGCCAATTTGCGGCCGGTGGCCGCGATCCCGGCGTTGCTCGACGCTTCGCCGCTCAAGAAGGAGGTCGTCTCCGGGGTGGACGTCCTGATCGTACGCGAGCTCACCGGCGGCGCGTACTTCGGGGAGAAGGAGGAGGGCGAGGACCGGGCGAGCGACCTCTCCGTCTACACCAGGGAGGAGATCGACCGCGTGGCCCGCGTAGCCTTCGACGCCGCCAAACGCAGGAAGCGCCGCGTTACCAGCGTGGACAAGGCGAACGTGATGGCGACGGGCCGCCTGTGGCGCAAGGTCGTAACCGAGGTCGCCGAGGGCTACCCCGACGTGGATCTCGACCACGTCCTCGTGGACGCGGCGGCGATGCATTTGGTGAGGGAGCCCAGGCGCTTCGACGTGATGCTCACGGAGAACCTGTTCGGGGACATACTCTCGGACGAGGCGGCGATGCTTCCTGGTTCGATGGGGATGCTCCCGAGCGCCTCTTTGGGCGATCCGGGCACGCCGGGCATCTTCGAGCCCGTCCACGGCTCCGCGCCGGACATCGCCGGGCAGGGCAAGGCCAACCCGTACGCCGCGATCCTCTCTGCCGCGATGATGTTCCGCCACTCTTTGGGCCGCCCGGACGTGGCCGAGGCCGTAGAGCAGGGCGTCTCCGTGGCGCTCGAGGCGCACTTCCTGACGGCGGACCTCGGGGGGAACAAGACGACGGAGCAGG
>CAXTDD010000693.1:0-2178 GCA_964242955.1 uncultured Rubrobacteraceae bacterium
GAGCTCGACGATCCGGCGCCGCTTCTCCAGCGAGAGCGTCGCCCCGGCAGGGTTCTGAAAGTCGGGCACGAGGTACAGGAAGGCCGGCACCTCTCTTGCGAGCGCCGCCTCCAGCCGGTCGACGCTGATCCCGTCCTCCTCCAGCGGGATACCGACCGCGCGGGCGCCACGCCTCCTGAACGTCTTGATCGCGCGGTCGTAGCTTGGCTGCTCCGTAAAGACGGCAGAGCCGGGCCGCGCGAGGTACGAGGCCACCAGATCCTGCAACTGCAAGGAGCCGTTGCCCACGAGTATCTCGGTCTCGGAGACCCCGTACTCCCCGGCGAGCTCCCGCCTCAGCGGCGCGTAGCCGCGCTGCTGCCCGTACTGCAACACGGTGGCCGCGTCCCCGCGCACCGCGGCGTCGAAGCAGGCCCCGATCTCCTCCGTCGGGAAAGCCTCCGGCGGCGGGACGCCGCGGGTAAAGACTATCTTGTCCGTGATGGTGTCGGTCATCTGGTCGCCCTCTCGTCTCTGTTCGTCCAGAGAGCAATCCTAGCCGCTCACCGGGGCGGAGTACAACCCGCAAAGTCACCCTGTCACGATCCTGAGCCCACCTGCGACGGCGTGATGCCCTCGCCACCCTACCCAAGTACCCGCCCGGCCTCTCGACCGGGCGCAACGTATCGCACCGCCTCCGCGGGTGCGGCGTTGGAACGTTCCAATCCTCGCCCGGCCTCTCAACCGGGCGCAACGGCGCCATTGTAAACCCGCTTGTGAAGGGGGTTTGGGCGTCGATCTGCGCGAACCTGTGAAGTGTACCCGGTTGAGAGCCGAGAATGGACGGTCCCGCACTCGTCCAACCCGGGGTTTGCAGCCATTTTGACGATGCGCGAACCCGGCCGGGTTTTGCGCCTCGCTTCGGGTTCGCGTGGCTTTTCGTCTTTGCCCTGGTGCTCTCATCAGCCGAGTCGGCTCCACACCTCTTCAAGCCTCTGTGGGCCGAGCCACCGGCCCACAGAGAGGACGAGGTCTGCGGCTTCGGGGACGGCGTAATCGACGGTGACCTCGACGACTGTCTTGTCCGCGGGGTGGTCCTCGATGCGGCGGAAGGTGTCGGGGCCGCAGGGGGCCGGGTTCATCGTGAAGGTTGCGCCGGAGTTGATCGGGGATAGTGACACGTCCCTCGCGTGGCGTCGGAGCAACTCTTCTGTGTTCAGCTCCAAAACCAGGTGCGGGCGGTCCCGGTAGGCCCTCGCGCCGAGCAGCTTGAGCAGGCGCTTGCGGTCCACCCAGAAAAAGACCCGGCCGTTGAGCGTCTCGTACCACCCGCGCGGGGTCATGCCCGTCAGGCAGCGCTTCAGGGCCTTTTCTTGCATCGGTTTGTTGTCCCGGATCAGGGCGCGCCCGTGCTCGGGATGCTCTATGGCCGCGATCTCCTGCCGCCGCACGGACTCGATCCGGTACCGCCGCTCACCGCCTACCTCAAACCTGTCGAGCAACGCGCTCGTGCTCAACAGCCCGAGCTTCTGGATGCTTTCCCAACTGCCGTCCTCCGCCATGTGGTACAGCACCGGATGACGGGAGACGAGCCTGGCGATATCCACGCGACGGTTCCTCCGACTAACGGACGACGCGGCCCAAATGCTAAAGGCTAATAGCTAACTGCTCTAAGAGACCTGCTCCATCTCCGGCTCCGCAGCTGGCATTTCTCTCCTAGCGTAAGAGAGGCACCTGGGGCCCAGGATCTGCTTGAGCTCCGCGTGCAGGTCGGAAGAGTCTTCCACGTCGAAGACGCGCTCCTCCAGCCCGTCGGCGGCGGAGACGAGGAAGACCGGGCTGGTGCCCGGGCTCCTGGCGAGCAGACCGAAAGCCTCTTCGGCCGACTCTTTGGGCAGCCCGACGAAGCAGGCCGCGTCGAGGTAGACGGGATCGGGACCGGGCTCCAGGTGCAGTTCCTCCATCTCCATGGCGATGATGCGCGGGATGCCCTCCTTGCGCTCGACGCGGCCCTTGACCTTGAGGACGGCGTCCTCGCGCACGCAGTTCGCGCATTTGGCGAAGACCCTCGGGAAGACCATTATCTCGGCCAGCCCACGGGTATCGTCGAGCTGGAGCATCCCCATCATGTCGCCCTTGCGCGTCGTGTTCGTCCTGACGCTCGTCGCCAGCCCCCCGACCCACACCATCGCCCCGTCC
>CAXTDD010000694.1:0-2171 GCA_964242955.1 uncultured Rubrobacteraceae bacterium
CTTCCGCTCCGTCTCGGCCTTCGCCCCCGTCTGTGCCCCGACCCGCGTCCCCTGGGGCGAGAAGGCCTTCACCAACTACCTCGGAGAAGACAGGGAGACCTGGAAAGCCTACGACGCGAGCGAGCTTCTCCGCGAGCATCCCTTCCCCGACGGACGCAACATCCTCGTAGACCAGGGCCTCTCCGACCAGTTCCTCGAAGAACAACTCCTCCCCGAAGCCCTCGAACAAGCCTGCGCCGAGTCCGGCCAACCGCTGACCCTCAACCGCCACGAGGCATACGACCACTCCTACTACACGATATCCACCTTCATGGAGAACCACATCCGCCACCACGCCGTGGCCCTGAACGGCTAATAGCTAACAGCTAATGGCTAACAGCCAGACACCCCCTTGACCCTGACCAAAGGGGAGGGTTTACGGTAGCGGCATGACAATCAGGATCGGCGAGTTCTCCAGGTTGGCGCGGGTCACGGTGAAGACCCTGCATCTCTACGACCGGCTGGAGTTGCTCAAGCCGGCCCGCACGGACGAGGGGAGCGGCTACCGATCCTACTCCGGCGACCAGTTGCCCCGCCTGCACGCCATCCTGGCCCTCAAGGAGCTCAGCTTCTCGCTGGACCACGTCCGGCGCTTTTTGGACGAGGACCTCTCCCCGTCCCAGATCCGGACGATGCTGGAGTTGCGCCGGGACGAAGCCAGGCAAGCCCTGGAGACCGAACGGGAACGCCTCGCGCACCTCGAAGCACGGTTGCGGACGATGGAGGACGCCGCGGGCATCCCCGGCAGGTACGAGGTCGTCGTCAAGCCGGTCGTGGCGGCGAGGGCCGCGTCGGCCAGGGGGTTGCTGACCGCCTACGGGGACGTGGGCATGCTCTTTGGCGACCTACGTTCCTACGCCCGGCGCAACCGCATCTCCACCGCGGCCTGGATCTCCGTCTGGCACGACCCCGAGTTCAGGGAGGACGAGATAGACGGCGAGGCGGCGTTCGTCACGGACGACCCGCTCCCCAAAGACGCGAAGATCCGGGAGAGCACGCTGCCGGCGGTGGGACGCATGGCGTGCACGGTCCACCACGGCTCCTTCGCCACCATAGGCGCCGCTTACGCCGCCCTCCTGCGCTGGATCGAGGAGAACGGCTACCGGGTGGCCGGCCCGCACAGGGAACTCTACCTGCGCGGGGGCGGGGACCAAGACGACCCGGACTACGTGACCGAAGTCCAGTTCCCGGTCGAGAGGTCGGAAGAAAGAGAAGGGAGACGTACCTTGCAAAAGACGGACTGGCGAAAAGAACTCAGGCACCTCTACGGACCTTCCGCCAGGGAGGTCGTGGAGGTCGAAGTACCGGAGATGCGTTTCCTCATGGGCGACGGCGCGGGAGACCCCAACGCCGAGCCGTTCAGAGACGCGCTCGGGACCCTCTACGCCGTCTCCTACGCCCTGAAGTTCTTGGTCAGGGAACGGACGGCGATCGACTACGCCGTCTCGCCCGCGGAGGGGCTGTGGAGCGTTGAAGATCCGTCCACGTTCAGGCTCGGGGACGAGCAGGCCTGAAAGCGGGCAGCCGCGAACCGGCGGGCCTGGAAGTGGACGCTCATGATCATGCAGCCCGACCCCGCGACGGAGGAACTCTTCGAGGAGGCCAGGGGACAGGTCGGGAAGAAGAGAGGACCCGCCGCCGTCTCCGGCGTGAGGCTGGAAACGTTCCGCGAAGGGCGCGCGGCCCAGGTTCTGCACCGCGGTCCCTACGCCGAGGAGTGGCCGGCCATCGTTAGGGTCCACCGCTTCATCGCCGGGTTGGGGGCAAAACCGGCCGGCAGGCACCACGAGATCTACCTAAACGACCCGTCCCGTACCGCTCCCGAAAACCTCAGGACGGTGATCCGGCAGCCTTTCTCACGGTCTGGATGAGAGACGGTCCGGCTTCGCCCGACGACTTGCGGCGCCGGCTGCGGGAGGCGGCCGAGCCGGGGCGTGTGGAGACCCTGCAGCGGTTCTTCAAGACCGGGCCGGGCGGATACGGCGAGGGCGACGTCTTCCTCGGGGTGCGCGTCCCAGTCGTTCGCAATCTCGCGCGCGGCTTCGACGCCCTGGCGATGGACGACGTCCTCCGGCTGTTACGGAGCCCCGTCCACGAAGAGCGGCTCATCGCGCTCGTCCTGCTCGTGCGGC
>CAXTDD010000695.1:0-2166 GCA_964242955.1 uncultured Rubrobacteraceae bacterium
TGCCCGCTCTTCTCGTAGAGCGCCTCGTTGACCAGGTGGCCGGTCCAGACGTGGTCGTAGCCGTGGCGGGTCTGAACCTCGCGCACGTAGCCCTCCATCAAGTGCCGCAGCATCTCGCCCTTGGGAAGGAAGATCGGGACGCCCCCGCCGATGTCCGGCGAGAAGGTGAAGAGGTCGAGGTCCTTGCCGATCTTGCGGTGGTCGCGGGCCCTCGCCTCCTCCAACCGCCTCAGGTACGCCTTTAGCTCCTTCTCCGTAGGCCACGCGGTGCCGTAGACGCGGGTGAGCATCGTGTTCTTCTCGTCACCCCGCCAGTAGGCACCGGCGATGTTCTGCAGCTTGAAGGCCCCGAGCTTGCCCGTGCTCTCCACGTGCGGACCCCGGCAGAGATCGAAGAAGTCCCCCTGACGGTAGACGGTTATGTCCCCGTCCTCCAAACCGGCGATGATCTCCAGCTTGTAGGGGTTGTCCTTATAGAGCTGTTCGGCCTCGCCCTTGGAGACCTCCTCGCGAAACACGTGCAGGTCGCGCGCGACGATCTCGCGCATCCTCTCCTCGATGCGCGGCAGGTCCTCGTCCGTGATCCTACCCTCGACCTCGACGTCGTAGAAGAACCCGTCCTCGATGGGCGGCCCCAGCGTCAGCTTGCTGCCGGGAAAGAGCTCCAGGATGGCCTGGGCCATCGCGTGGGCCGTAGAGTGCCGCAAGACTTCCAAACCCTCGGGAGAACTCTTCGTGAGGACCTCGAAGGCGCCGCCGCCGTCCACCGGAGCATCCAGGTCCACGATCTCCCCGTCGAGCCTCGCGACGACGGCGTCGCGGGCCAGGCGCGGGCCGATGCTCTCGACCACGTCGCGGGCCCTGTCGCCGGGCTTGACGTCCAGTTGTTTGCCGTCGGGCAGGGTAACAGACGACATGTGCCTCCCTTCGGTCGGCGCCGTCAGCTTTCAGCTATCAGCCGTCAGCAAAACGGTTCGTATCGAATCTCTTCGGGTTGATGCTCCGCAAGAAAGATGCTACCAGGAACCGCGGCGGACGATACTGCCGCCAGCAAACAAAAAAGCTAATGGCTAGTGGCTAATGGCTAACAGCGGGGCCAAAGGCCCCAAGTGGGCGATAGTGGATTCGAACCACTGACCTCCTCCGTGTCAGGAAGGCGCTCTCCCCCTGAGCTAATCGCCCGTGTCCCCCGGGCCGGCCTCTCCGAGAGGCGGCACCCGGAGTCGAACCGGGGTGCAGGGTTTTGCAGACCCTTGCCTAACCACTCGGCCATGCCGCCAGTTGGCCCGCGGCCAGAGCGGAAGACGGGATTCGAACCCGCGACCCTCACCATGGCAAGGTGATGCTCTACCAGCTGAGCTACTTCCGCGTGCGGCGTTAATTTAGCACGGCCCATTTCGTCTTACAAGCGGCCGTTGAACCACCGTTTTTCCGAGAACACAACGTAGCGCAGGATGAAAAAGCTGATCACGGACGCCACCACCACGGAGATGAGCTTGGCGACGTTGCCGACCAGGTACGCGGGTATCTCCGTGTCCACGAGCAGCGGCCGGATCAGGGCCCAGAACAACCCGTTGCTTATGCCGATATTGACGAGCGCCTGCAGCGCGAAGAGCGTGGTCTCCCGCAGGCTGCGCTCCGCCCGGCCCCGAAACGTCCAGAGGGTGTTCCCCACGTAACTGTTGACGTTTGCCAGCACCAGGGCTATGCCGTTATAGATGACGAGTACGAACACCTCCCGCGTCGGCTGCAGCCACAGAAAGAGGTTCAAAACGCCGATGTCGACGACCGCGTTCGTCAGCCCGACGAGGGAGAACTTCGAGAACCGGAGGCCCCCGCTCTTGATCTTCGCGCGCTTGCTCACCCGGCCGACAACGCCATCTCGTAGTACCCGCGCAAGACCCGGGTGGCCGCCTCCCAGTCCCTGGTCTCGGCGGTGGCCCTGGCCCCCGCCCGCAGCCGGTCGCGCAAGTCCGCGTCCGTCAGGACCCGGCGGCACGCCGCGACCAGCGACGCGTGGTCGCCGGGCTCGTACAAGAGACCGTTCTCGCCTTCCGTGACGACCTCGTGGGAAGCCCCGGCCCGGGCCGCGATGACGGGCAATCCCGCTTCCATCGCCTCGAGCATCGCCAGGCCCAGCGTCTCCGTCGTGGACGGGAACACCAG
>CAXTDD010000696.1:0-2164 GCA_964242955.1 uncultured Rubrobacteraceae bacterium
TCCTGACCTTCTTCATGCTCCTGGGCCGGCTGGAGCTGTTCACCGTGCTCGTGATACTGACCCCCGAGTTCTGGAGGTCCTAGCCCTCGGCTGAGCGTGCCAAGAGATAGGAGGAAACGATGAACCTGTACACCCTTCTGCGCGGCCGGGCGGCCGGGGGGGACCCGGTCGGGGTCGGCCTCATCGGGGCCGGCAAGTTCGGGACGATGTTCCTCGCGCAGGCCAGGACCACGCCGGGCATGCACGTGGTCGCGGTCGCCGACCTGGACGGGTCCGGGCCCCGCCGGGCGCGCGCCGAGCCGGGTTACGCGCCCGGGCGCGCCGCTCCCGGCTCCTCCGCCGAGGCCCGCGCCTCCGGGACCACCCACGTCACGCCGGACGCGGAGGCCCTGATCTCCGCCCCCGGCGTCGAGGTGGTCGTGGAGGCCACAGGCTCCCCGTCCGCGGGCACCCGCCACGCGCTCCTGTGCTTCGGCCGTGGCCGCCACGTGGTTATGGTCAACGTCGAGGCCGATGCCCTCGTGGGGCCCTTGCTCGCCCGGCGGGCCCGAGAGGCCGGGGTGGTCTACTCGCTGGCCTACGGCGACCAGCCCGCCATCATCTGCGAGATGGTCGACTGGGCGAGGGCCACGGGCTTCGAGGTCGTGTGCGCCGGCAAGGGGACCAAGTACCTCCCCGAGTACCACGCCTCAACGCCGGACACCGTCTGGGAGCACTACGGGTTCAGCGACGAGCAGGCCGGGGGCCTCAACCCGCGGATGTTCAATTCGTTTATCGACGGGACCAAGTCGGCCATCGAGATGGCCGCCGTGTCCAACGCCACGGGTCTCACGCCCGCCCCCGGGGGCCTGGTCTTCCCGCCCGCCGGGGCCGGCGAGCTGGCCGCCGTCTGCCGTCCCCGCGCCGACGGCGGGAGCCTGGACCACCCGGGAACGGTCGAGGTCGTATCGAGCATCGGGCGCGACGGCCGGCCCGTGGAGCGGGACCTGCGCTGGGGCGTGTACGTGACGTTCAGGGCGGCGACGGAGTACGTCGCGCGCTGCTTTTCGGAGTACGGGCTCGAGACCGACGACTCCGGCCGCTACGCGGCACTCTACCGGCCGTTTCACCTGATCGGGCTGGAGCTCGGGGTCAGCGTCGCCCACGCCGCCCTGCGAGAGGAGCCAACGGGCGCCCCCGACGGTTTCCGGGCCGACGTGGTGGCGACGGCCAAGCGAGACCTCACCGCCGGCGAGCAGCTCGACGGCGAAGGCGGCTACACGGTCTACGGCCGCCTCATGCCGGCAGATGACTCCGTCGCCCTGGGAGCCCTCCCCATCGGCCTCGCCCACGGGGCCCCGCTTTTCAACGCGGTAAAGGAGGGGCAGGTGATCACGTGGTCAGATGTCTCCATCGACGAAGACCAGCAGACCGTAAGACTACGCCGCGAGATGGAAGGATGGGCCATTCGGCAGAGCTAAAGACCGCACCGTCAGCGACCGGCCCTTCGATCTTGCTGACAGCTAATCTCCCGGCGCGTCGTCCGGCGTGCCGTCGAGCACCTGATGGAACTCGATGACCCGGCCGTCGGGGTCGGCGCAGAAGAGCTGGTGCCAGCCGGAGATCGCCCACACCCCCATGTCGCTGTAGGGGATGCCCTCGGCGTCGAGGCGTGCGCGGAGCGCCGCAATGTCGTCCACCCTGAAGGCGAGGTGCCCGACGAGCGGGTTCACGGGCAGCCCCTGGTTCGCCGCGAACCCGGGCTCAGACGGGACGAAGTGGTACTGGTAGCCCCGGCCGTCCTCCAGCGTGTGGATTCCCGCGCCGTAGGCCTCCTCGTCGCGCGGCAACTCTACGGGGGTCAAGCCCAGCAGGTCGCGGTAGAAGTCGGCGGTGCGGGCCGGGTCGCCGCCTCTGCCGGAGGCCAGGTTGAGGTGGTGCGGTCGCGGGGAATCGTCGGTCATTCTGTCTCCTCGAAGATAAAGCCGGCGGCGTCGAAGCCGCCGTCCACGTTCAGGACGTGTCCCGTCACGTAGCCCGCCCCGTCGGACGCGAGGAAGATCGCCGCGGCGGCGACCTCGGCGGGGGTACCGTAGCGCCCGGCCGGCACGCCTTTCAGCCAGGCCTCGCGGTCGGCGGGGGTGTGCAGCGCGGCGACCATGGGCGTCTCGATCGGCCCCGGGGC
>CAXTDD010000697.1:0-2158 GCA_964242955.1 uncultured Rubrobacteraceae bacterium
CCTGCTCCAGCACCTTCCGGCGCTTCTTGCGGGCGTGGACGCTGCGCGCGGTGCGTGCCACTCTACCTCACCCCCAGCAGACGCTTGAGCTTCTTCTCGTCGGACGGATGGATGACGGTCTCGGTGTTGAGCCGCCGCTTCCGTTTCCGGCTCTTCTTCTCCAGGATGTGGTTGTGGCCGGCCCGGCGGCGCTTGAGACGCCCCTTCTTGCCGACCTGAAAGCGCCCGGCGGCGCCCTTGTGGGTCTTCATCTTTGGCATGTTTTCCTCCGCGTTTCGTCTGGCTGTCTACCTGCAGAGAGGCTCGGGGCACGGGAGTCGAAGCCGTTTCGCCTCTGTGAAGCTGCGAGAGTGTATCAAACTGTTGCTTTACCTGCGAGCCGCCCTCTCGCGCCGGCTGCCCGAGCGCTGCTGCGGCTCTGGCTCCTCTTCGTCCGTCTCTTCCTTGACGACCTTCTTGGGGACCATGACCATTACCATGTTGCGGCCGTCGAGGTTGGGCTGGCTCTCGATGCGTCCCAGCTCGTCCAGGTCGGCGGCCAGGCGCCTGAGAAGCCGTTCGCCGAGCTCGGGATGTTGGACCTCGCGTCCGCGGAACATGATCGTGACCTTCACCTTGTCGCCGCCGCGCAGGAAGCGCTCGACGTGGCCGCGCTTGGTGTTGAAGTCGTGGTCCCCGATCTTGGGCCTGAGCTTGATCTCCCGCACGTTAACGTTGACCTGTTTTTTGCGGGCGGCCTTGCGGTCCTGCTCTTTCTGGTACTTGAACTTGCCGTAGTCCATCATCCGGATCACCGGCGGATCCGCGTTAGGTGCGACCTCCACGAGGTCGAGGTCGGCCCTCTCTCCGAGGTCGATCGCCTCTTTGATGTGCTTGATGCCCAACTGTTCGCCGTCGGCCGAGATCAGTCGGACGCTCCGCGCCCGGATCTGGCCGTTTATTCGCGGCTCTTCTTCAGTCGCTACTGTGCATCACTCCTCTCGAATTCTTGTTTTCGGGGCCGATGGTATATCCCTCGACGTGATCTGCTCTTTCAACGGAAGGACTTCGGACCCCAACTGCCCTCGATATTATACTCCTCGCCCGCCACCCGTGTCTATATGAAACTATCCGCGCGAACGCACCTGTTCGGAAACCTTGTCCGCGAAGACACCGACGACGAGCTCCTCCTGCTGCTTCTCGCCGCGACGGCGCACGTTCACGGTGCCGGCCTCGGCCTCGTTGTCGCCGACGATCAGGAGGTACGGGATCTTCTGCCGGGCGTTCTCCCGGATCTTCTTCTGCATGCTGTTCTGCGCGTCGTCCACCTCGACCCGGAGGCCCGCCCCAGCCAACCGCCGCTCGACCTCGCGGGCGTACTCGTTGTGCCGGTCGGCGACGGGGATGACGACCGCCTGCACCGGCGAGAGCCACACGGGAAATGCGCCCGCGTAGTGCTCTATGAGGACGCCGAGGAACCTCTCGGTCGATCCGGTGACCGCCCGGTGCAGAAGCACCGGCGTGTGCTCCCTACCGTCCTCGCCGACGTACTCGCAACCCAGCCGCGGGGGCTGGATGAAGTCCACCTGGATCGTGGACAGCTGCCACTCCCGTCCGAGTACGTCTTTCGCCATAAAGTCGGCCTTGGGCCCGTAGAACGCGGCCTCCCCCGACTCCTCGTCGTACTCGATGCCGGCCGCGTCAAGCGCCTCGCGCAGCTCTTCCTCGGCCCTGGCCCACTTCTGGTCGTCGGCGATGTACTTGCTGTCCTCGGGGTCGCGCAGGGAGAGCTGGACCCTGTACTCGTTGAAGCCGTAGGTGTCGAGCACCTCGCGCACTATCTCCAGGGCCCTGGCGAACTCTTCCTGGACCTGGTCTTCGGTGCAGAAGACGTGGGCGTCGTCCTGGGTAAGGCTCCGGACGCGCGTGAGACCGTTGAGCTCGCCGCTCTTCTCGTAGCGGTAGAGGGTGGCAAACTCCGCGTAACGTAGCGGCAGGTCCCTGTACGAGTGCGCGCGGGAGTTGAACAGCGTCATGTGGCTCGGGCAGTTCATCGGCTTGAGGCGGTAGCGCGTCTCGCCCTCGATCATCGGCGGAAACATCGAGTCGATGTAGTGCTCCAAATGCCCGCTCTTCTCGTAGAGCGCCTCGTTGACCAGGTGGCCGGTCCAGACGTGGT
>CAXTDD010000698.1:0-2155 GCA_964242955.1 uncultured Rubrobacteraceae bacterium
ACATCGGCGCCGACGTCAACGTCGCCTGGCCGACCGGCGAGGTCGCGGTGATGGGCGCGTCCGCGGCCGTCGGCATCATCCACCGCAGGCGCATAGCGGAGGCCGAGGACCCCGAGGCCGAGCGGGAATCCCTCATCGCCGACTACGAGGAGAAGTTCAACAACCCGATGGTCGCCGCTGAGATGGGCTTCATAGACGACGTCATAGATCCGCGGGAGACCAGGCCCTACCTCATAAAGGCGCTCTCGATGGTCAGGACCAAGCGCCCCGAGCGCCCGCCCCGCAAGCACGGGAATATCCCCCTCTGAGCGCCGTGGCGGGAAGGGGAACGACGGCGATACGCAGGCTCTGGCCCAGGACGCGCAGGGCGTGGGCGCTGTTGGTCCTCGGCGTCCTCACGTTCTTCCTCCTCAACGTGTTCGTGTTGCGCGGCTCCGATTTGGCGCTGGACCTTTTGATCTCGCTTTCCGGGATGCTCGCCGGCCTGGCCGTCGCCCGCCTGGCGACCTACCCTTTCAGGAAGTCCGGCCCGGGCGTGCGCCGGACGGTCGGGCTCTTCGTGGGGCTGGGCTCGGTCTTCGTCATAGTCTTCGGGGGCACGGCGCTCGCCGGCATCCCGCCCTTCCCGACCGCAGAGGGCGGCAACATCGGGACCTTGATCTACGGTTTCGCCCTCGGGTTCGGGGTCGGCATCCCCGGCGGCCTGGTCCCCGCGGAGTCCAGGGTCCCCACGTTCGATCCCGGCTCCGGGCTGAAGGTCGCCGCGGTGATCCTGGGGACCGTGGCGGCGCTGTTCGCGCTGTTCTTCGTCCTCTTCCTGCTGCTGGAGTACGCGCTCGTGCCCCTGATCCGATCGCTGGCCGGATGACGGAACCGCGCCAAACCAACATAGAACCTTCTCCAACGCCAGAAGAAGCCGCGGCCATCGTCGCGGCGCTGGAGGTTCTGCGCGACGGGAAGTCCGGGGCCGGGGTTCCGGTGCGGAGCCGGTGGCGGTTGGCGGGGTTGCTAGGTCGTCCCGTGCCGTCGGGGATGGGGCTCGAAGGGTCGTTGTGGCCTTACTCCAACTGGAAGGGTGGAGTCTAGGTGTTCGGGAAGGTCCTGATCGCGAACCGGGGCGAGATCTCCGTCCGAATAGCGCGCGCCCTGCGCGAGATGGACGTGCAGAGCGTCGCCGTCTATTCCGATGTAGACAGGGGTGCCCTGCACACCATCGTCGCCGACGAGGCGTACCACATCGGCCCCACGCCGGCCGCGGAGAGCTACCTGAACATCGAGAAGCTGATCGAGGCAGCAAGGGAGAGCGGCGCGGACGCCGTCCACCCCGGCTACGGGTTTCTGGCCGAGAGCGCGCCGTTTGCCAGGGCGGTGACGGAGGCGGGGCTCGTCTGGATCGGGCCGCACCCGGAGGCCATAGAGGCGATGGGCTCGAAGGTGGAGTCGAGACGCATCATGGCCAAGGCGGGGGTACCTATCACGCCGGGCACCGAAGACCCCGTGGATTCGCCGGAGGCCGTCCTGGAGTTCGCCGCCGAGCACGGTTATCCGGTCGCCGTCAAGGCGTCCCCCGGCGGCGGCGGCAAAGGCTTCGCGGTGGCCCACGACAAGACGGAGGCCGAGGCAGCCTTCGAGCGGGCTTCTCGCGAGGGCGAGGCTTACTTCGGGGACGGGTCGGTGTATCTGGAGAAGTACCTGCCGGCTCCGCGGCACGTCGAGATCCAGGTCTTCCGCGACAAGCACGGAGGCGCCGTCCACCTCGGCGAGCGGGACTGCTCGATCCAACGCCGCCACCAAAAGCTCGTCGAGGAATGCCCGAGCCCGGCCCTCGACCCCGAGACCCGCGAGGCCATGGGCCAAGCCGCCGTGGCCGCCGCCCACGCCGTCGGCTACGACTCGGCCGGCACCTGCGAGTTCCTCCTGCAGAAGGGCGAAGCCGGTGATGAGTTCTTCTTCCTGGAGATGAACACGCGCGTCCAGGTCGAGCACCCCGTAACGGAGGAGGTGACGGGCATCGACGTCGTCCAGACCGGCATCCGCATCGCCGCCGGCGAGCCGATGCCTATAAGCCAGGAGGACGTCTCCTGGCGCGGCCACGCCATCGAGGTGCGCGTGAACGCCGAGGACGCCGGCAGGGACTTCGCCCCGAGCCCGGGAG
>CAXTDD010000699.1:0-2152 GCA_964242955.1 uncultured Rubrobacteraceae bacterium
CGTCGATCTCGCCTTCTACGGCCACGAGGCGGCTTGCCAGGATGCTCTCTTCTTTTGTCTGGCCGGGGCGGACGCGGCGGCGGGGGCGGCGACGGCCGTTCTTGGCGGGGCCTTCGTCGAGGCGGCGGTGGGCGCGGTAGTAGTCGTAGCCGCCGAGGAAGTTGGTGAGTTTTTTGTCTTCGAGCTCGACGACACGGGTCGCCAGCTTGCGGAGGAAGTAGCGGTCGTGGGATATGAAGAACATGGTGCCGCGGAACCCGAGGAGGGCCTCTTCGAGGGCCTCGCGGGCAGGGATGTCGAGGTTGTTGGTTGGCTCGTCGAGGAGGAGCAGGTTGGCGCCACTCACGACTATCTCGGCGAGGCTCAGGCGGTTGCGCTCGCCGCCGGAGAGGGCCGAGACCTTCTTGAAGACGTCGCCGCCGGAGAATAGGAAGGCGCCGAGAAGCTCCCTGGCCTCCGGCGCGTCGAGGCCCGTGGCGCCCATCGCCTCCTGAAGCACGGTCTTGCGGTCGTCGAGGCGGGCCAGTTGTTGGTCCTGGTAGGCCGGCGCCACGTTGTTGCCGAGCCTGACGAGGCCGTCGCCGGCGGATAGCTCGCCCTTCAAGAGGCGCATGATGGTGCTCTTGCCGGTGCCGTTGGGGCCTAAGAGGGCCACGCGCTCCCCACGCTCGACTACGAGGTCGAGGTCGTCGAGCAGGGGCGTGTCCGAGTCGTCGTGGGCATAGCGGACGTTCTCCATCTCCATCACGACGCGGCCGGCGCGCTGGGTCTCGCCGCCGAGGTCCATCCTCACGTTCTTCGCCCGGCTCTTCGGGTCCTCTATCTTCTCCATGCGGTCGAGGAGCTTCTGCTTGCTGCGGGCCTGGGCCGCCTTGGTCGCCTTGGCCCGGTTCTTCTCGACGAAGCGCTCCAGTTGGGCCCGGCGCTCGGCGTTCGCCTTCGCCTTGCGGGAGAGCTGCTCGGCACGGGCCTTCTTCTCCGTTACGTACTTCGTGTAGTTGCCGGTGTAGCACGAGATCCCACCATCCTCGAGCTCCATGATGGAATTCGACACGGCGTCGAGGAAGTAGCGGTCGTGGGAGACGACGAGGACGGCGCTCTTCGCGTTCTTGACGAAGCCTTCGAGCCATTCGATGGCGTTCAGGTCCAGGTGGTTGGTGGGCTCATCTAGCAGGATCAGGTCTGGCTCCTCCAGCAGCAGCCGCGCGAGCGCGACCCGGCTCTGCTCCCCGCCGGAGAAGGACCCTACCGGACGTTTCCAGTCTTCCGGGGCGAAGCCTAGAGAAGAGAGGGTCGAGGCGGCTTTGGCGCGGTACTCGTAGCCGCCGTCCCGCTCGAAAGCCGTCTGCAGGCGGCCGTAGCGCTCCATCATGGCGTCGGAAGGGTCTTCGGAGAGCTGGGAGCCTAGTTCTTCCAGTTCCCGTTCGCGGCGCATCAGGGGCTCGAAGGCCGAGGAGATCTCCTCTTCTATGGAGCGGTTGCCGCGTTCGCCGGCGTAGAGCTTCTGGGCCGTCATGCCGACCTTCGCGTCGCCGGGGTACTCGACCGAGCCCTCATCCGGGCGCGACTGTCCGGCGAGTATCTCCAGCAGCGTCGTCTTGCCGGCCCCGTTGCGCCCGACGAGCCCGACCTTCTCCCCGGCCTCGACGGACAGGGTCGCGCCGGAGAGGACCTTCAAGTCCCCGCCGTGGTACTTCACGAGATTGCTTGCGACGATCACCTTCATGACCGGCGAATTATACCGCCATGACCCGCCGACACCTTCCGCGATCCCGCCGGTTCCTGTATCATTCCCACCATGTCCGATACCCACGAACGGTCCAGGCTATCCCGCGCTATCGAGCAGGAACACCCTTACGCCGGGCTCGAACAGTTCTGGAGCTTCGAGGTGGAGCGGCGCAGGTATCAGAAACTGAGCGGTACCAAGCTGACGTTGGGGCTTTCGGCGTCGGTCGGGACCATGTTCCTCCTACCGCTTGCCCTCAACGGTTTGTATGACAATTTTTTCCCTTTCTTCGCCGTGGTTCTCGTGCTTGCTGCCGTGACCATCCTGCCTTCTATGTGGTTGACCTGGCAAGGCATAAGGGGCCTGGCCGAGTCCCGTGAGCTGCCGCCGCCGTCCAGCCATCGCGCCGGCCGTAGAAGCGCGCGC
>CAXTDD010000700.1:0-2149 GCA_964242955.1 uncultured Rubrobacteraceae bacterium
AGGCGACCTCGCCGAAGAGGGCCGCCTGCTGGTCGCCGGCGACGCCGGCTATCGGGACCTCGGCCCCGAAGACGGAAGCGTCGGTGTTGCCGTAGACGTAGGAGCAGGGCTTGACGTCGGGGAGCATCGCCTTCGGGACGCCGCCGAGCAGCTCGAGGAGATCGTCGTCCCACTTGAGGTCGAAGATGTTGTAGAGGAGGGTGCGGGAGGCGTTCGAGTAGTCCGTGACGTGCT
Source organism: uncultured Rubrobacteraceae bacterium (assembly GCA_964242955.1). Classification (GTDB taxonomy): domain Bacteria; phylum Actinomycetota; class Rubrobacteria; order Rubrobacterales; family Rubrobacteraceae; genus Rubrobacter_D. Next base: position 235 of record CAXTDD010000700.1, read on the forward strand.
CGCGGCCTCCCGTGAGCTTGTAGATCACCCACGTGTCGATCGTGCCGAAGCAGATCTCCCCGTTCTGCGCCCGCTCTTTTAGCCCATCCACGTTCTCCAGCAGCCAGTTGACCTTGGAGCCCGAGAAGTAGGCGTCTATGGTCAGGCCCGTCTTCTCGCGGACCATTTCGTCGTTGCCGGCCTCTGAGAGCTGGGTGCAGAAGGCGGCGCCGCGCCTATCCTGCCAGACGATGGCGTTGTGGACCGGCTCGCCGGTCTCCCGGTCCCACATCACCACCGTCTCGCGCTGGTTGGTGATGCCGATGCCGGCGATGCTCTCGGGCGAGACGCCGGCGTCCTCGATCGCGCCGCGTATAACGCCGAGGGTGACGTCCCAGATCTCGTTCGCGTCGTGCTCGACCCAACCCGGCTGCGGGTAGTGCTGGGTGAACTCCTGCTGGGCATCCCCCACCGTCGCCGAATCGTGGTTGAAGACTATCGCCCTGCTCGAAGTGGTTCCCTGGTCTATCGCCAGTATGTAGTCGCCCGCCATCTTCTGTACCTCCGTCTAGATCCAACCCGACAAACCCCCACGCGAAGCGCGCCTACCCCAGGCTCCACCTCCGTTGCCCCCCGTCGCGAGGCGTGCGCGAACGCAAGATAAGATCTCTCCCTTCCACCACCATGCATCTTTTAGTGTCTTCTTCCGTTTCGAGCGTAGCGGAGCCGCAAACCCGCGTCAAGAACCCCGGTTACGAATCTCCGTATCGGATTCGTAGTCAGCGGTGGGACGGTTACGGCTAAAGCTTCTGTGTGAAAATGACGGACGATTAGGTAGCGTCCCAAGACGGCAACTGCGTTGGGAGGGTTGGTAGGAATGTTGCCCGCCGAGATCAAGAGGCACCGCTTTACCGCCGATGAGTACCACAAGATGGTCGAGGTCGGGCTGCTCAGGGAGGACGCCCGGGTCGAGTTGATCGGGGGGGAGATAGTAGAGATGTCGCCCATCGGCTGGCGCCACGCGGACTGTGTCAACCGCCTGAACAAGATCTTGATCCGCCTCGTCGGCGACCGCTACGAAGTAAACGTTCAGAACCCCATCGCCCTGGGAGAAGACGACGAACCCCAGCCCGACTTGGCCCTCGCAAAGGAAGACCCGAGTAGGAGACGTCTGCCCGGACCGGAGGAGGCCCTGTTGGTCGTGGAGGTCTCCGACACCACCCTCGCCTACGACAGGAACGTCAAGCTTCCCCTGTATGCCGGCGCGGGGATATCGGAGGCCTGGATCGTGGACCTTCAGAACCGAAAGGTCGAGATCCATACGAACCCCGGCCCCGACGGTTATCAGGGCATTCTCGAAGTCAATCCCGGCCAGTCGCTCCGATCGGAAACCATCGAGAATCTCTTGCTCCCGACGGCCTACATCCTCGGGTAGAATGCGCGAAGAGGTGCAGGCATGATGCGAACCGTCGAGGCAATCGTAGAAGAGCAAGGCGCCGGGCGGTTACTAGAGGACGTGGATCTACCGGGCGCTCGCCGGGCGCTCGTGACCATACTCGAAGAGGACGAGGCGTGGTCGCACCTTCAGCCGGAGCAGTAGTCCTCGTTCGGTTCCCGTTCTCGGATTTGTCAAGATCATCTCCTCTCGACGAGGGCCGGCCCGAACGTTGGACAGGCACTATGGCTCAGGAACTATTGGAGCTGCTCTGGGTACTCGAAGCCACCGTCGCGGAGCGACCGGGTCAGGCCGTCTTTCTGGACCGCGTCGTCCAGTCGGACCTCTTCGATGCCGACGATCTGCCGCGGCCATCAGAGGAAGACACAAAACCGCCCAAAGGATAGACCGCCGCGCGGGTATACTCGTCCTCGATGGACCAGCGCAAGCGCATAAGGCTGACGAAGTACTCGACGAAGGCTGGTTGAGCGTCCAAGTTCG
>CAXTDD010000701.1:0-2146 GCA_964242955.1 uncultured Rubrobacteraceae bacterium
CCCTCGCCCTGGTCGTGCTCGCCGTGCTCTTCGTGTTCCACAAGGAGCTCGAGTTAACCTCCTTCGACCCCACGCACGCGAGGGCCATCGGGCTCAACGCCGATACGGTGCGCTACGGGTTGCTCGTGTTGCTCTCGCTCACGGTGGTCGCGGGGATACAGGCCGTCGGGGTCGTCCTGATCAGCGCCCTCCTCATCACCCCGGCCGCAGCAGCATCCCTACTGACAAAAAGCCTCCCCCGCATGATGGCGATATCAGCCTTCATCGCCGTCCTCTCGGGCGTAACCGGCCTCTACGCCTCCTACTACCTCGACGTCGCCTCGGGCGCCGCCATCGTACTCGCCTGCACCGCCTGCTTCGTCTCCGCCTCCGCGATCCGCGCGCTGCGGCAGAGCTTCGGTAAGAACGCCGCAGAACGACTCATAGACGAACGGTGACACGGGCGCCGATGAGCCCGCGCTTCGTGGTCACCCAAAGGGGGTCCTCTGATCCCCTTGGCGTCGCTAGTAGCCGTTCAGAGCCTCCTCGGCCAAACGGGCACCCTCTACCATGTTTCGGAGCTTCTCGAAGGAGACCTTCCAGGAGCGGGTACGGAGGCCGCAGTCGGGGTTGATCTCCAGCCTCTCGGGGCCGAGAACGTCCGCGGCGTGAAGGATGCGGTCGCGCACCAACTCGGGGGACTCGACGAAGTCCGTGTGGATGTCCAGGACGCCCAGCCCGATCTTGCCGTCCCACCCACTCTTTACGAACTTCGGAAGCACGTCGTAGCCCGGCCGGTCGGCGGCTCCCGTTCCGAGTTCCCGTGAGTCGCGGTTGGAGAACTCGAGTTGCAACTCGTAGCAGTTCTCCAGCCCCTCGACGTGCGGGAAGAGGCAATTGTAGTCCGAGAAGCAGATGTGCATGGAGGCCCGCACGTCGAGGCCTTCGAGCGTCGCGTTGAAAGTCTCGACGACGAGGGGGACCTCCTCCGGGCGCGTTGTCGCCGCCGGCTCGTCGATCTGGACCCAGGAGGCGCCGTCTTCCACGATCCCGGCCACGTTCGGGCGCACCACGTCGCGGGCGGCGTCCACCCCGAACCGGCGCCGGGCCTCCGCCTTGCTCGTCGCCGAAGCCCCGAGCGAGGCCCCGCCCCTCCCGTAATACTCGTCGTAAGACCAGTCCACTATGGTGTAGGCGCCGGTGAACGGGACCTTGACCGCCCGGTCGGTGTTGTCCCGGACGAACCCGTACTCCTGGAGGTCGTAGGCGCCCCCGACGCGCGGCCTCTCGACCACGGCGGCCTTGGTGTAGTACTTGTTGTCGAAGGCGCGCACCGTGCCCCGGGCCTCGAAACCCTCCGAGTGCTTGACAGCGTGGTCGTACATCTCGCTGCGGCGTTGCTCGCCGTCGTAGACCACGTCCAGCCCGGCCTTCTCCAGCAACCGGAGCCCGTAGAGCGCGGCGAAGTCCTGGATCCTGGCCCTCTCCTCGCCGGAGAAACCCGTGCCCTTGGCGAGCAGATCCACGAGCGCGCCGTGATCCTCCACCCCCAGACGCCCGCCCCATCTCCGGGCATCCTCCACGTCGGTCGTGTCGACGGGCCTGCCGTCTATGGACTTCACGCGCCAGCCTGGCTTGGCGAGGCTCCCGATCTCACGGGTCACGAACCTGACGGGTTCCGCCATGTTATCTCTCCTCTTTCAGTATTTTCGCCGCCTCGCCCAGGCGCAGCACCTTCTCACGCGCCGTTCTCTCCGGGACGAACTGGAGATCCCCGTTGGGGACCAGGTGCAGCTCCGGCACCGCGAAGTCCTCCAGAAGCGTCCGGCAAAAGCGGGCTATCTCGGCGGGCTCTTCCAGGAGCGAGTTCTGCGCGTCCACCACGCCGGCCAGGAGCGCCTTCGGGAACGGCCGCGGCAGCGACAACAGATCCGTCGCGTAGAAGTCCACCCCGATCGCGGGCACGTCCAACCCCACCAGCTTGCCCAGCACCCCGCCCGCGTCCCCGAAAGGAAGCTGCAAGGCCAGCGGAATCTCTCCTCCGATGGCATCGAGCGCGGCGCTCAAAGGACCTGTGTCCGTTCCTCCCAGCACGGCCGTCTCCTGCAACACGGCCATCGCGAAGCCGTTCTCCGCCAGCCGCTTTACCTGCGGGCCGATCACGCCC
>CAXTDD010000702.1:0-2141 GCA_964242955.1 uncultured Rubrobacteraceae bacterium
CGCGTGGCCCCCCCGTGGCGGTGCCCATATCCCTCAGGACCCCGGCGGCGACGACGGCGTCCTGGTGGTCTCCGAGGTCGTCCTGCAGCGTCTTTAGCGGTTGGATCAGCCTCGAGGCCGGCTTGCCGTAGACCTCCGAGACGAACTCCAGCGTGTAGCGCAGCCGCTTGCCCTTCTTGCGCAGATCGTGGAAGGCCTCGGGCGGGGAAGACTCGTCGAGCTTCTTGGCGGCCTTGGCCCACTTGCGGTAGCGGACGGAGACGAGGGCGGGCGCCGCCTTCGTGACGGGCTCGCGGTCCGGGCTGCGGCCATTCGTCTGCGTGAGCTCCTGCTCGGTGCCGGGCCCGCGGCGCAGCATCTCGCCGAAGGACTCCTCCAGACGCTCGTAGCGGGCGGAGTCCAGCGCCTCCAGCAAGAGGCCGCGGGCCTCCGTCCGCCGCCTCTTGATGGCGTCCAGGATCCTGCCCAGAAACGCGGAGCTTTCGTCGTCGTCGGCCTCCGCCTTCCAGCTCTCCAGGCGGCCCATCTGGACGTCGAGGTCCCTGACGTCGCCCAAAACGCCGGCCACCCAGCGGAGCTCTTCCCGGAACCACCTGGCCCTCTCGGGCAGCGCCCCCTCGAAGACCTTCATGGCGGCCCGCATCCTGCGTGTCGCCACGCGCATGTCGTGGACCTCCTCCGGGTCCTCGCCGAGCCTCGTGCCCGGCTCGTGCGCCCGCAACGCGCCGAACTGCCGGCGCAGCACCGCGAACGCGACCTCGCCCAAAGTGTTGTCGGGTCCTATCTCGACCGGACCGGCATCGGTGGTGGCCCGCGGGCTGAGCCCGGTGGCGTAGAGGCCCGTCTCGAACTTGGAGATGGACGCGGCCTTCAGGTCGAGCGCGTACTGCATCTCGTCCACGAAGCCGCGCAGGTCCGGGGTCGGGGCCGTCCCCGCCCCGGCCTCGACCTCGACACGGCTGAGGCGGGCGGACTCCCTGTCTTTGCCGAGCGGTATCTCCGTGGAGTCGAGCAGGATCTCGCCGATGCTGACCCTCTCCCCCGAGGCGCCGTTCTCCGACTCGGGCGCCACGTCTTCCAGCCGGAGCGCGAACTTCTGGCGGCGGGTGCGCACCTCGAACATCGGGCGCATCTCCCGTTCGCCCAGCAGGGAGCGGGCCCGTTCGCCGATGGGGCCGGGGGCTTTGCCGAGCGTGGCCGGCTTATCGTCGTTTAGGGGCTCCGTGATCTCCCGCCGCCGCCGGAGGCTGCCCTCGGCCGGCGAGAGGGACTTCATCGTCGCCTCGATGTTGCCGCCGGCCCTGCGGACGCGCAACGCGTAACCGGCCCTGTAGAAGCGCCAGTCCTCGGTGTCGTAGTAAGTGTCCGTGACCTTCTCGTCCGAATCCGGCTCCACCACGAGGCCCGAACCGGAAGAGTGGTGCCGGAGCCAGGCCTCTACGGGCCCGAGATCCACCGCGTCGAACTGCCACTCGAACTCTTGATGGTCCACCGCGGAACGCTTCCTTCTGGATGTCCTGCCGGGGGGCCTCCGCCTGCTCTTCTGTTGCGCCACTAAGCTTCACCCTTTCGGCCCCACCGGACCGCTCGTTGACTGGGATGCAATATAGCAAGTGCCACTATCGTGCACAATGGCCCACCGCGCACAACCGGGCGCGGCGTCTTTGCGTGCGGAGGTGTACGACGCCCGCCGGCCGTCGTGGAGGGGTTTGAAAGCCGGTTCGCCGGTCCATATATTCCTCTAGGCCCTCGTGCCGAAGAGGCGCGTGCGGTCCTCGTTCTCCGGGGCGGTCGATATGGAAGATTTGATGATCTCCGATATCGAGGTGGCGGTCCGGCTGCTGTTGGCCGCGGTGTTGTGCGGCCTGATCGGCTTCGAGCGCGAGACGCGCGACCAGTCGGCCGGGTTCAGGACGCACATCTTGCTCGGCCTCGGCGCGACGCTCTTCACGCTGGTCTCGGCCTATGGTTTCTCGGAGTTCACGGCGGCGGCCCTGCGGAGCGGCGGGCGGGGCATACAGTTCGACCCGACGAGGGTCGCCGCCCAGATCGTCGCCGGCGTGGGCTTCCTGGGCGCCGGCGCCATCATCCGCCGCGGCGTGGACGTGCGCGGCCTCACCACGGCCGCGAGCCTCTGGACG
>CAXTDD010000703.1:0-2140 GCA_964242955.1 uncultured Rubrobacteraceae bacterium
AGGATCTCCTTCACCGCCACCCGCCGCAACGGCACGGACTTCGACGTCTTCGTCCAGGAGGTGCCAGACGGCGAGCCCGAGATGGTTTGGGAGGTCCCCGGCTACCACACCGTCTCGGACTGGGGCCCCGACGGGTCGTTCCTGATCGTCTCCCGCCACCACTCGAACACGGACAACGACCTCTACAGGTTGGACCTCACCAGCGGCGAGGCCACCCTGCTCACCCCGCACGAGGACGAGGCCAGGTTCCGCTCCGCGAACGTCACACCGGATGGCAACAATATCTACCTCGCCACCGACCGCGACGGCGACTTCGTCCGGCTGGCGCGGATGGACCTCGCCACGCTGGACATCGAGTACCTGACGGGCGACGACCACGACGTCGAGGAGGTCGAACTCTCCAGGGATGGGCGCCTGCTCGCCGCGACCCGCAACGTCGGCGGCTACTCGGACCTGCTGCTCTTCAACGGCCGCGGCGGACGGATGCCAGACCCCGACGTCCCGCGCGGTATCGTCGGCGGCCTCGCGTTCTCCCCGGACGCGAAGAAGCTAGCCTTCACGCTCGTCGGCCCCACGCGCAATCCTGACGTCTGGACTTTGGGCCTCCCAGACGGCGAGGCCGGGCGCCTGACCCGCTCCTCCACGGCCGGTATACCGCCGAGGAGCTTCAGGACGCCCAGGGTCGTCCGCTACCCGAGCTTCGACGGGCTGGAGATACCGGCCGTCTTCTACGAGCCGGCGGAGGAGAACGCCCCGGTCATCGTCAACGTCCACGGCGGGCCCGAGAGCCAGTCACGCCCCGCCTTCGCGCCCGTGACGCAGTACCTCCTGGGCCGCGGCCACGCGGTACTTCTGCCCAACGTGCGGGGGTCCACCGGCTACGGCAAGGCGTACACGCACCTCGACGACGTCAGGCTCAGGATGGATTCCGTGAAGGACCTCGCCCACGCCGCGTACTGGCTAAAGGAGAGGGGTCACCAGAGGATCGCGGTGATGGGCGGCTCCTACGGCGGGTTCATGGTGCTCGCCGCGCTCACGGAGTACCCCGACCTGTGGAGCGCGGGAGCAGACATCGTAGGCATCGCCAACCTCGTCAGCTTCCTGGAGAACACCGGCTCCTACCGGCGGAAACTGCGCGAGCCCGAGTACGGCTCCCTGGAGAACGACGGAGACTTCCTGCGCTCCATCAGCCCCATCCACAAGGCGGACCGCATAACCGCCCCGCTGATGGTCGTCCACGGCAAGAACGACCCCAGGGTGCCGGTCGGGGAGGCGGAGCAGATCGTGGACAAAGTGCGCGGGAACGGCGGCGCGGTCGAGTACCTGCTCTACGAGGACGAGGGCCACGGCCTCGCCAAGTTGAAGAACCGCCTCGACGCCTACCCGAAGATAGCCGCCTTCCTCGACGAGCATCTAAGGTCTTCGGGGTGAGCGGCCGTAAGAGCGTCGACGACGGGGCTTTCGACTATCAGGAACGCAAGGGTGGGACCGTCGTGATCTCCCACAACGGCCGCCCCGTCACCACCCTGCGCGGCGCACAAGCGGCGAAGTTCGCCCGCCGCGTCGAACCCCTCGAAGGCCGCGAAGCCCAACTCCTTATGGCCCGCGTCACGGGCAACTTCAAGCGCGGCAACGAACGGCAGGCTTAGACCCCGAACGACCGGATCCTGGCCCGGTGAAACACGCGGTTTTACGCCGGCGCGACGAACCACACGAGTAGTCGAGCTTCACCGACGGGTGGGGGATCCCGGCGCAACCTCCTATGCCGCCTTCATGGCCCGCAACCGAACCGAAAGTCGTCCTTCGGGGCCGACTCGACGCTCTCCCCGTCGACGGTGTCCACGAACTTGTTCTCGCCGTGGCCCGTGGAAATCGCAAGGAAGCTGAACCCTTCGCGGACGCTACGGGCCGCCATTGTCCGACGGTCAGTCCTTCTGGCTGATAGCCAACCGCTCTACGTCTCCCAGCGCTGCCGGATCTCCTCCCAGCCGGGCGGCGGGCCGGGGAGCGGAACCGCCCCCGGGGCGCGCAGGGCGTCGAGCACCAACGCCAGGTACCGCTGCCGAAGTTCCTGCGTACGGGCGACGTCGGCGACCCGTACCGCCTGTAGCTGCTCCAGCAACAGCGAGACGTCGCCGAC
>CAXTDD010000704.1:0-2139 GCA_964242955.1 uncultured Rubrobacteraceae bacterium
GTGTTCTTCGGGGGGTGCGGGTTCCCGACGCGCGCGGTGGTGCGGTTGGTCCCGAGCGGGAGCGAGACCCTGTCCTCGATCCCACCGGCCGCATCCCCGATTATGAGCTGGGCCGAACCTCCCCCGAGGTCCACGACGAGCACCTTGCCCTCCTCCTGCCCCCCGAGCGCCGAGAGGGCGCCCCGGAAGCCGAGCTCGGCCTCCCTCTGGCCGGAGATGAGACGCATCTTCAGGCCCGTCGCCTCCCCTACCCTCTCGACCAGTTCGTCCCCGTTCTCCGCGTCGCGCACCGCGCTCGTGGCGAGTATCTCCGGCGTCGGGGCGTCGTTCAGGGCGGCTATGCGGGTAAAGAAGATGATGGCCTCGGCGGCGAGCTGCAGCCGCTCCTCCTGCAGGCGGCCCGTCTTCTCGACCCCCGCCCCGAGCCTGGCCGAGAACTTCTCGCCGGTAACGGGCAGCACCTCCCCGTCATCCACCTCCCCGACGAGCAGATGTATCGTATTGGACCCCACGTCTACGACCGAATACCGACCCAACCCGCGACCTCCCTCTCTCTGCAAAACGGCCGTGAACAGCCCCACAAACAATGATACAGCCCATCCTAACAGGGTGGTATATTCCGGCCACCGCACGCGGGTTGATTGTACGCAGAGCACCAGGCACGGACCGGGACGACCGACGGAGGAGACAATCTCCAAGAGAGGCAAGAAGGCGAGCAAGGAGCGCGTAATGGTCCGCGAGCACGACGCCCACGTGCTCGTCTGCAAGGGAGGCGACTGCAAGAAGCGCGGCTCCAAAGAGGTCCGCAAGGCGCTAAAGGAAGAGTTGCGGGCGGGCGGAATGAACCGGGACGTGCGCGTCGACGGCGTCGACTGCCTCGGCCTCTGCAAGCACGGCCCCAACGCCATCGTCTACCCGCCCGGTACCTGGTACCTCGGCCTGACCGCGTCAGACGCCCCCGAGATCGTCGAGAAGCACCTGAAAAGCGGCGAGCCCGTCGAACACCTCGCCGCCGAGTTCCGCCCGCGCAAGCGCTAGCACGCTGCGGCTTCGCCTGCGCTTTCAGCACGCTGCAGCCTTCGGCCGCTTTCAGCCTTCTTGGTGGGTGGCGTTGCCCGGGCCGTCGGGCCGTCCGCCGCTCGAAACGGTGCCGCCGGTGGCGGCTCCTCGGGCGTGGCCGGGCAGCTCCCGAACGGCGGGAAGCTGAAAGCGAGGGCCTGCCAAGGCCCGACGCGTGCTGAGAGTGGAGGCCCATAGGGCCGGAACGTGCTGAAAGCCGGAGGTCGTCAGACCGGAGGCGCGCTGAAAGCGTAGCCCGAAGGGCGCAGCGTGCTCTAAGCGACGCTCGTTAGCTCGGCCTGGACTATGAGGCGTTGGGAGTAGTCCGGCAGGGTGCAGGTCTGGAGGCTGACGATGCTCCTGCCGGCTACGGGCTGGGTGACGGAGTAGGCGTCCGGGTCGACGACGAACTTCTCGAAGACCTCGTAGTTGTAACGGGTGCCGTTGGCGTCTTCGAGGACGACCGCGTCACCGCTCTCCAGCTTGTCGAGGTCGAAGAAGACGAGGTAGCTGGAGGTGCCGGGGAAGCCCATACGGTGGCCGGCGATGTAGACGTTCGAGCCGCTCTGCCACGGGAATCCGGTGCTATTCACGTGGAGCGTGCCGTCGTGAAGGGCGGCCTCGTCGTTGGGGGGGCCGGTGTAGACGGGGACGTCTTTCACGCGGCCCATCTCCGGGACGGTGAGGCTCAGGTCCGAGTCCGCGGGCGCCTTGTTGCCGAAGATGGCCGCGGTCGCGAGCGGGTCGCCCATGAGGAAGGAGTAGCCGACGAGGGCCAGCCCCGCGAAGACCATTAGCGTCGCGACGAGGTACCCCACGACCCTGCCCACGCTTCTCCCGCCCCGGTATCGCTTCACTCTTCGGCCTCCTGTGCGTTCTCCAGACCGGAGCATACTCTAAGAAAGTAACAACGCGGTTACAAGTCGGAGACTATCAGCTATCAGCTGTCAGCTTTTTGGGCTTGCTGACGACCCCTCCGGGAGAGTTCGACCTCTTCGCAAACTGCCCCGGGCGGATCCCGGCGCGGCCCCTTGGAGGTGCCAGGATCCGGGGCCAGTAGAGATACCGGCCCCGGATCGG
>CAXTDD010000705.1:0-2135 GCA_964242955.1 uncultured Rubrobacteraceae bacterium
AGGTCGAGGACGGCAACGTCTACGTCGCCATGAACCCCAAGCGGGTAAAGGTCGGAGGACGCAGACGCGGCAGCCGCTAGCGGCTTGAGCGTTGCGCCTCGGTCCAGCGGCGCGATAAAGTGGAAGCCCGGATAGGACGGTGTTCCGATGGTAGCGATGCACGAGGCGATTCAGACGGCCATCGAGGTCGTAAGAGACGTGTACAGGGATGAGAAAATTTCAGAGATCGAACCCGAAGAGATCGAGTTTGACGACGAGCAGTGGTCGATAACCATAGGCTACACACGCGAAAAACCCAGAGGAGTGCTGGGAGGTCTGATGCTCCCGACGCGCACCCTCAAGGTGGTAAAGATAGATCGTCGCACCGGTCAGTTTGCCGGGATGAAGATAAGAAATCCTAACACCTAAACTTTGACTGAAGAACCCGCCGCCAAGATCCGACGCCACCTGCGCTCGGGAATCCTGGTGGACGCCAACCTCTTGTTGGTGTACTTCGTCGGTCTCTACGATAACGTCTCCGGTTATCGAGTCATCGACGGTTTCAGGTACACAAAGGGCAGATACACTACCGGCGACTTCGACCGTTTGGCCGCTCTGATAGAGCAGTTCGACAGCCAGATTACCACCCCGCACATACTCACCGAAGTCAGCAATATGCTAGGTCACCTCGCAGATCCCGCGCGAGAAACGTGCTTCGGGTTGATGAAAGAGATCATCCCTTCGCTGGAGGAACGCGGCGTCTCCGCCGAGGATTTGAGCGGAGACGCCATGTTCGTGAGATTCGGGGTGACCGACAGCGGCATTAGAAAGTCTGCAACAAAGCCTTGCCTGGTATTGACCGACGATTACCCCCTCGCGGGATACCTGGACAAGATCGGTGTCGACGTCCTGAACTACCATCACATCAAACTACTCGGATAGGAGAAGACGTGCTGCTCAAAGGCTCCTGCCACTGTGAGTCGGTAAAGTTCCGGGTCGAGTCTCCGACGCCCCACCCGTACCAGGCGTGCTACTGCTCGATCTGCCGCAAGACCGCGGGCGGCGGCGGGTTCGCCATCAACTTCGGCGCCGACGCAACCACGCTGGAGGTCGAGGGCGAAGAGAACCTCTCGGTCTACAACGCGAAGTTCTACGACGAGGGTGGTCCCGACGAGGCCCCGGCGAGCGAGGCGGAGCGCAACTTCTGCCGATTCTGCGGCAGCGCGGTCTGGCTCTACTCCTCGGGCCATCCGGACCTCGTTCATCCCCACGCCTCGGCCATAGACACGCCGCTCTCGCAGCCGCCCGAGCACATCCGTATCATGCTCGATTCGGCCGCATCCTGGGTCGAGGTCCCATCCGGCGAGAGCGAGAAGCACTTCCCCCGGGGTCCGGAAGAATCCCTGGAGGAGTGGCACCGCCGTCACGGCCTCCCGTAGCGTAGATCCGGAATTCCGGGTCTACGGGACGGGCGGACCGGGATACAAACCGCGTTACAACGGCCGGATCCGGAAGACGGGAAAACGGGGCGCCACACGCTCGAACTCCGCAAGTGGCGCGTCTTTGTGGACCGGCACGTGCGCCCTGGCGCCGGGCGCCCGCCCCAGGTAGGCCTTCAACACGGGCGCGCGGCGATCCGGCGCGACCTCTTCCAGGCGGACTTGCTCTCGGCGTCCGTGGCGCAGGGCGGCGTGGCCCCCCGCCGCCCTCACGTTGCGCACCCAGTTCACCTCCTCCCCGAGCATGGAAACGAGGTAGCGCTCGCCCTCGAAGAGGGCCGCGACGAGCGGGAGGCCCACGATCCGGCCGGAGCGCCGGCCCGGTACCTCGAGGGTGACCAGGTAATCCGGACCGACCCCGCGCGCGGAGACAGCCGCGGTGCCCCGGTCGAGGAGACGAGCCATCAGATTGGGACGTCCGCCCGCATAGAACCATCGCTGCAAATTCATCGTAGACCTCCAGAATAGCGTGTTTTCCCGAACGCGCCGAACCCTTTCCGCGGCCGACACCGGCTCCGAGCGAGGGGCGGTCCCTTCTCGGCCCGGTTAGCCATCGGCACCCTGCCCGACGCGCTTGGCCGGGGCGCGCTCCGCCCACGCCCGAAGGCCGAGGTAGCCGAGCCCGATCAGGAGCAGCACCGGCCCCAGGTTCGAGAG
>CAXTDD010000706.1:0-2125 GCA_964242955.1 uncultured Rubrobacteraceae bacterium
GTGGAGTTTATCTCCTGGTAGGAGGGGTCAACCCCGGTGAACGAGTAGCCGGCGCCCTCTATCGGCAAGGTCACCGCTACGCTAGATGAGGCCGCGGTCACCGTCGGGAGCTTCGCCAGCGCGCCGACGTCATTCGTGGTTAGGGTGCTAACGGCCGCGGCACCCTCGCCGGGACCGCCTCCAGCGTCGTCCCCGCCAGGTCCTGCGCCGGCCTCGCTGGCGCCGCCAGAGCCGGGAGCTATGGTGATGAGGTTGGGGCCGAGCTCGTCGAGCTGGCCGGTTATTTGCTGCTGGACCCCGGCGCCAAGCGACATGATCAGGATGACCGCGGCCACCCCGATGACGACGCCGAGCGTGGTGAGAATCGAGCGTGCCCAGTTGCCGAAAAGCGCCGACACGCTCATGCCCGCTATCTGCAGTGCCTTCCTCATGACGCAACCCCTATCTTCTCGTTGGTACGGTCTTCGGTCTCGTTGGTGCGGTCGTCCGCGACGATCCGGCCGTCGCGGACCTCGACGATGCGCTCGGCCTTGGCTGCCACCTCCATGTCGTGGGTCACCATGATGAGCGTCGTGCCGTCGGCCTTTAGCTCCCTGAAAAGATCCAGGATGTCCTCCCCCGACTTCGTGTCCAGGTTGCCGGTGGGCTCGTCCGCGAGCACGATGGCCGGGCTGTTCACGAGAGCCCTGGCTATGGCGACCCGCTGCTTCTGACCGCCGGAGAGCTCGGGCGGCTTGTGGGACGCCCTGTTGGAGAGCCCGACCCTCTCGAGGGCCTCCATAGCCCGCCTCTTGCGCTCTGCTCCGTACACCCCGGCGTAGACCATCGGAAGCTCCACGTTCCTTAGGGTGCTCTCGCGGGGCAGGAGGTTGTAGGACTGGAAGACGAAGCCGATCATGTCCCGCCTGGCCCTGGTCACCTCCCCGCCCGCCAGGCCTGAGACCTCGCGCCCGTCGAGCACGTAGAAGCCCGAGGTCGGCCGGTCCAGCAGGCCGAGCAGGTTCATCAGCGTGCTCTTGCCGGAACCCGAAGGGCCCACGATCGAGATCCACTCTTCCCTCTCGACGTTCAGGCTCACGCCCGCCAGGGCCTCAACCCGGCTCTCGCCCTCACCGTAGATCTTGGTGAGGTTTCCTGTCTCTATCACCTTCATCGCGCTCTCCTTCCGAATCCTTCATCGTCCTGCGGATCGTTCTCAAAGGGATCTTGAACCGAAGCGACGGCCGCGCCATCGGTCCGGAGACGCAAAACGCGTGGTCTTCTGGGAGGATGACCCGTGATACGAAGAAGGATCGTATTTTCTTGCGTGTCGGTAACGGCCCGCCGGGTCTGTACGACGAGAACGCGAGCGGCGGTTGTCCTGCGGCATGAGGTTTCCTTTAGTTGGGGGCGGCGATGGGGGGCCGCCCGCTCGGTCGGCGGGGTCGTCTTGCCGGCGGCGTGTTCTCCTTTCTTTCACTTAACGGGCGTTCATTAACAGCATCATAGTGGCTGAACGGGCGTTCGTCAAGTACAATGTCTCCGACGACCAAGAAAAAGATCGGTAACGACCAAAGGAGTCACGATGACCACCACCACAGGAAGCGGACGACGCACAGGAGCCGAGACGCGCGCGGAGATCTTGCGCGTCGCTTTGGAGCTGTTCACCGAGAAGGGGTTCGAGGCCACCTCCACCAGGGACATCTCCGGCGCTTTGGGGATCACAAAGTCCGCTCTCTACTACCACTTCGAGAACAAGGGCGCGATCGTGGCGAGCCTGGTGGAAGAACGCCGCCACGAGGTCGACGACCTGATCGACTGGATCGCCGCGCAGCCGGCCTCCCCCGACCTGCCGGAGAGGGCGGCGCTCCGGTGGGTGGAAGGCGCCACCCCAGGACGCCTGCAGGTCATGCGCTTCGCGCACGCCAACCAGCCGGTGATGAAGCGCCTGGTCGAGGACGACATCCGCTCGGCTTTCGAGCGGGTGGTCGACCTGCTGGTCGACGACGGGGCGACGGCGGAGGAGCGCCTCCTGACCCGCATGGCCTTCGACACGGTCAGCGCCGCGCTGCTTTCGGCCCAGGGAACGGACGCCGGCCCGGACGATGTGATAGCAACCGCCCGACGCGCGACCGTCGCGCTCGCC
>CAXTDD010000707.1:0-2121 GCA_964242955.1 uncultured Rubrobacteraceae bacterium
GGCCCGCCGGTGATGTTCAGGATGATCCCGGTAGCACCCTCGATGCTCGCCTCCAGCAGCGGGCTCGATATGGCGGTCTTCGCCGCCTCGGACCCCCGGCTCTCGCTGCTCGACTCGCCGATGCCCATGAGCGCCGACCCGGAGGCCTGCATGATCGTGCGCACGTCCGCGAAGTCCAAATTGATGAGACCGGGCACCGTGATGAGGTCCGTAATACCCTGCACGCCCTTCCTCAGGATATCGTCGGCCATCTTGAAGGCGTCCATCATGCTGGTGCGCTTCTCGGCGACCTGCAACAACCGGTCGTTCGGGATGATGATGAGCGAGTCCACGTTCTCCTTAAGGCGCTTGATGCCCTCCTCGGCGTACGTCGAACGCCTGCGCCCCTCGAACGCGAAAGGCCTGGTCACCACGCCGACGGTCAAGGCACCGGAGTCCCGCGCGATCTTGGCGACCACGGGAGCTGCCCCCGTGCCGGTCCCGCCGCCCTTGCCCGCCGTGACAAAGACCATGTCGGCGCCGCGCAGGGCCTCCTCGATCTCCGCCTTGTTCTCTTCGGCGGCCTCCATCCCGATCTTCGGGTCCGCGCCGGCGCCGAGGCCGCGCGTGATCTTCTCTCCTATGTGTATCTTCTGGTCCGCGTCGCACATCTGGAGGGCCTGGGCGTCCGTGTTGACCGCGATGAACTCAACCCCCTGCAAACCGGAGTTGATCATGCGGTTCACGGCGTTGGTCCCACCCCCGCCTATGCCCACAACCTTGATGACCGCCAGATAGTTCGTCGCCGCGTCCAACATCCTTCTCTAACCCTCCATCGCACGCTCTCCGGGGGCCCGCCGGTCTACCCTCCCCGGAACCAGCCCTTAACCGCCTCCACTATGCTACCAAAACTGGTAATTCCTGCACCTTTACTCTTCGGTCCAGGGTCACTGTTCTGGGCCGCGAAGTATAGCAGACCTACAGACGTCGAATACTGAGGCTTCTGTACAGCTTTAATCTCACCCTTCACACGCCGCGGGACCGCCCGCTGCGCGCGCATGCCGAGGACGTCTTCGGCCAGGGCCGGCATTCCGTCGAGCAAGGAGCCGCCGCCGGTGAGTGCCACGCCCCCGGGGAGAAGGTGGCTGGGGTGGCCCGCCTCAAGGGTATCGCGGACGTACTCGAGAACCTCGCGGGCCCTGTATTCCAGGATCTGGCTGACGAAATTGGCGTTGTAGTGGCGGTCGTCGAGCTTGACCGCGGCGACAGAATCGACGGTCTCGGACAGCACCGTCCCGTACCGCAGCTTGAGATCCTCGGCGGTGTGCAGCGGCACCTTGAGGCCGTAGGCCACGTCGGAGGTGAAGCTCTCGCCGCCCAACGGGATGACGGCCGTGTGCGTGAGCGCGCCGCGGGAGAAGGTGGCGACGTCTGTGGTGCCGCCCCCGACGTCCACGAGGGCTATGCCGGACTCCCGGTCCGAATCGAGTAGGCACGCCTCGGCCGAGGCGATGGGTTCGAGCACGACGCGCGAGACTTGGACGCCGCAGTCCTCCACGGCGTGCAGCAGGTTCTGGATGCTGGAGACCGCCCCGCTCACGACGTGGGCCCGCATCGTCACCTTGCGGGCGGCGAGGCCGAGAGGGTTCTTGACCCCCTCGGACCCGTCCAAAACGTAGCCGCGGGGGACGACGTGGATGATCCGCTCGTCCTCGTGAAGCTCCAGTTTACGCGCTTCTTGCTCCAGCTTGCGCAGGAAGCGCCCGTTCACGGAGAGGTTCCGGCTGCGGTTGAGCAGCGTAACCTCGGTGTTGAAAGAGGAGATGTGGCTACCGGCGATACCCACGCAGACCTGCCCGCCGCGAACGCCGCAGGCGTCCATCGCCTCGGCCACCGATTCGGCGGCGGCCTGGCGGTCCACGACCACGCCGCGCTTCAGGCCCTCGCTCGGGGCCTCGCCGACGGACAGGATCTCGGCCCATCCCGCCGCGCGTCCACCCGGCCGGCGACGGCCACGATCTTGGTGGTCCCCACGTCGATACCGTAGACCAGCGACGGCGCCACGGTCCGCTAACCCTTCGACCCGTCGCTAGGGCGGACCACGACCCTGTCGGGCGAACGCAGGTCGAACGTCCCCGCCCC
>CAXTDD010000708.1:0-2118 GCA_964242955.1 uncultured Rubrobacteraceae bacterium
CCCTCGATCTGGTGGAACATCGGCGTGTGGGTCGGGTCGTTGTCGTTGCGGTAGGTCCTGCCGGGGCATACCACGTAGACGGGCGGCTCCTTAGCGAGCATCGTCCGGACCTGCACGGGCGAAGTGTGCGTGCGCAACACGAGCCCCTCGTCCAGAAAGAATGTGTCGTGTTCGCCGCGCGCCGGATGGTCCTCTGGTATGTTGAGCGCGGTGAAGTTGTAGTAGTCGGTCTCGACCTCCGGACCCTCAGCAACGCCGTACCCGAGCCCCACGAAGAAGTCCACGACCTCGTCGATGATCCTCTGCGACGGGTGCAGGTGTCCCTTTGGAACCGGCACGCCGGGAAGCGTCACGTCTACGGCCTCCCTCCGGAGCCTGGCGTCGCGCTCGGCGGCGGACAACTCCCCGGTTCTCAACTCCAACGCGTCCTCGACCGCGCGTGAGGCGAGGTTGGACGAAATTCCAACCTCCTTGCGCTCGTCGGGGGCAAGAGTGCCTATGCTCTTCTTGATCTCGGTGAGCTCCGCAGATCGGCCGAGGAACCTGACCCGAATCTCCTCGAGATCGGCGGTGGTATCGGCCTCCCGCACGGCGGAGAGCGCCGTGGTCTTCAACTCCTCTATGCGCTCGACTACCGACATAATGGGCGACTATGGTAGCACACGCAAATACGCCTCGTAGAGCAGGACGGAGGCGGCCACGGCCGCGTTCAGAGACGCCGCCAGGGAGGGCACGCTGACCCGACCCTCACACCCCGCGAGCACCTCCTCCGGCAGGCCTGAACCCTCGGCTCCGACGACGATGACTTGTCTGCCACTGGAGAGGGATCGGGGCGCATCTCCTCTGTCCGGTACCGCCGCGATGGTCGCGAAGTCGGCCGTTTCTGCCTGCCGTATAAACCCGGCGGTATCCAACTCGCGGGCCACCGGGGCATGGAATATAGAGCCCATCGTCGCCCGGACGGTCTTGGGATTGTAGAGGTCCGCGCAGCCCCCCGACAGCGCGACCCCGGCTCCGAAGGCGTGGGCGCTGCGTATGACCGTGCCGACGTTCCCGGGGTCCTGAACGCCGTGCAGCAGGACGATGCGGTCTTGCGCGGAGAGAAGGTCTCGCGCGGCGACGTCCAGAAAAGGGAAGACCCCGACCGGTCCGGCCGGGGTCTTCAGTGCCGACACGCGGCGCACTTCCGCTTCGGATTCGAATGTTCTCACCGGCGGCGACGGGGACTCCCGGATCAGGGTACGTCCCTCGGCCAGAAACAGCCCCTCGGCCTCCCGGTACTTCTTCGTGTGCAACCTCGCCGCCCTTTTGGGCGAGATCTCGTACCAGGGGCTAGCCGTCTTCTCCGTCCTTCGCGGCCTGCTCCACGTCGCCCACGGTAACGCGGCCCTCCTGGCCCGTGCCTTCGACGGCGGAGAGATCCACACCAAGCTCTTCCGCCTTGTTCTCGGCGGCGTCGGTCGCGTGAACCTTGCCCTCGTCCTCCGCGGCCTCTTCCACGTCCTCCACGAGGACCCGTCCCTCGGCGCCGGAGCCCTCATCTATGGACCCGATGTCCACGCCGAGCTCCTCCGCCCTGCGCTCCGCGGGCTCCGTTGCCTCGACCTCGGAGGGCTCACCTGAGTCTGCTGCCTCCGCGACAGGCGCGGCCTCGGGTTGTGCCGCCGGTGCTGCTTCGGCAGACGGCTTCCTGCGGGCCTTCGGCTTCGGGGCGGCGGGCTCCGGTTTCGGCTTGTACTCGACAGCGACGCGCGACTCGACGGGGTTGCCGTCCAGGGCGTTCTTGGCCTGGGCGACGATGCCGGCGAAGATCTCCGGCTCCGTGGCGGCGAGGTCGGCCAGGATCTTGCGGTCGAGGTCGATCTCGGCCAGCCGGAGGCCGTGGATCAGTTGCGAGTAAGACATGCCGTGCTCGCGGGCGCCGGCGTTGATGCGCTGGATCCAGAGCGACCGGAAGTCCCGCTTGCGCTGCTTGCGGCCCTGGTACGCGTAGACGCCGCTCTTCCAGACCTGCTCTTTGGCCCGCTTGTACGAGCTGTGCTTCGTCCCCCGATAACCCTTGGCCTGCTCCAGCACCTTCCGGCGCTTCTTGCGGGCGTGGACGCTGCGCGCGGTGCG
>CAXTDD010000709.1:0-2116 GCA_964242955.1 uncultured Rubrobacteraceae bacterium
GCGTTCTCGGGGGCGAGGAGGCGCTACGGGAGGGGCGGCGAGGACCCGGCGATCGGGGCGGTGGCGGCGCGGTTGAAGCGGGAGCTCCGGTGCATACAAAGCCTGGGGTTCGCGCCGTACTTTCTGGTGGCGCTGGAGGCGCGTGGGATCGCGAAGAACAAAGGCATCCCGGTGACGGGGCGGGGGAGCGCGGCGAACAGCCTGGTCTCGTACTGTTTGGGGCTGACCCAGCCGGAGCCGTTCGGCAACGGGCTGCTCTTCGAGAGGTTCATGCACGAGGGACGGCTGGACCCTCCGGACATAGACCTGGACTTTTGTTCGTTGCGGCGGGACGAGGTCCGCTTCGAGATGATCCGGCGCCACGAGAGGAGCGGCGCGGCCGAGGCGGCCACGGTACAGACGATGTCGCTGCGGGGCGCCGTCAGGGTCGCGGCCCGCGCGCTCGGCCACGAACCACAGGAGATAAACGAACTCTCCCGCCACGTCCCGACCCGCTTCAGGGACCGCGACCGGACCTACGCCGGCCTCGACGGCTGGAAGG
The DNA here is from genome assembly GCA_964242955.1 of uncultured Rubrobacteraceae bacterium. Lineage (GTDB taxonomy): Bacteria > Actinomycetota > Rubrobacteria > Rubrobacterales > Rubrobacteraceae > Rubrobacter_D. The sequence goes on from CAXTDD010000709.1 coordinate 542, forward strand.
AGGCGCTCCGTGAGCCGGCCATGCGAGGACATCCCCTCCAGGACGTCGAGAAGTACCACCTGCTCCTGGAGCTCTCGGCGGGTCTCGCCGGGCGCGTCCGGGAGGCGGGCACCCACAGCGGCGGGATGGTCTTCGGGACGGCGGAGCATCACCTCTCCGAGCTCGTGCCGCTCGAGCCCTCGGGGACGGAGGGGCTGTTGCGCTGCCAGTACGACAAGGACGACCTGGAGCGGGTCGGCATCCCCAAGCTCGACCTGTTGGGCCTGAGGATGCACACCGCGCTGCACGAGGCCGGGGAGCTCGCGACGCAGAGAACGGGGCGGAAGGTGGACCCCTACGACCTTCCGCCGGAGGATTCGGAAACTTACGCCCTAGTCCGGACCGGCAACAACGCCGGGATGTTCCAGCTCGAGTCTCCGGGGCAGATGCACCTGAGCCGGCGTCTCAGGCCCGAGAGGTTCACGGACCTGGTCGCCCAGATCTCGCTCTTCAGGCCCGGACCCGTAAGAGGGGACCTCATAACCCCTTTCATCCGGAGAAAGAACGGCGAAGGGCACGTCGATGAGATCCTGCCCCAGCTAAAGGAGGCGCTGCGTCGCACCTACGGCGTCCTCGTCTACCAGGAGCAGGTCCTCGCCGTGGCGAACGCCATCGCGGGCTTCTCCCTCACCGAAGGGGACACGCTCCGCCGCGCCATGACCAGGAACCGGAACCCGGATTCGATGGACGGCCTGCGCCACGAGTTCGTGCAACGAGCCGGGAAAAACGGCGTCGCGGCCATCAAGGCGAGCGAGGTCTTCTCCTGGATGGAGGGCTTCTCCGTCTACGGTTTCTCCGCCGCCCACGCCGCCTCATTCGCCGAGCTCTCCTATGCCAGCGCGTACATGCGAACGCACCACCCGGCCGAGTTCTTCTGCGCCCTCCTGGGCTCCCAGCCGATGGGCTTCTACAGCCCGCGGCTGCTCCTGAACGAAGCGAGGAGGATCGGGCTCGGAGTCCTCCCGCCGGACGTCGACCTCTCCGAAGGCGACTTCACCGTGGAGGATACCCCCACCGGCCCGGCGCTCCGCGTGGGCCTCCGCTACTGCAAGGGCCTCTCCGAGCGCGCCATCTCATCCATCGTCTCCGAGAGGCGCGAAAGACCTTTCGTCTCCGTCGCCGACCTTTACGGCAGAACCGCCGTCGAGAGGGACTCGCTGGGGAACCTTGTCAGGGGCGGCTTCCTGGACGGGCTTGCCGGAGGGCCCGACAGGTCGCGCATGCTCGACGAGGCCATGACGCTGCCGAAGAAGCGGAAGCGCGGGGAGCAGCCGGAGATCCCCTTGAAGCACCCGGCGAGCTGGTGGACGCTGCGAGAGAAGAGGGATGTCGAGCATCTGCCGCTCGCGGAGACCGCGACGGAGAGGATGGAGTGGGAGGTCTTGAGCCTCAACGTCCGCCGGCATCCCCTCTCCCCGTATCGCGAGGCCTTACAGAACCTGGAGGTGGTATCGAGCGAGGAGATCCGGACACTTCCCCACGGGACCCACGCCCGCGCGGCCGGCCTCATAGAGTGCCTCCAGAGCCCCCCGACCA
>CAXTDD010000710.1:0-2115 GCA_964242955.1 uncultured Rubrobacteraceae bacterium
CGACTGACTTCTACGCCCGCCTCGAGCAGCGGCGCGGCTCTCGGCCATCGGAGCAGACGACCGCGGCGCTCTCCCGCGCGCTGCGGCTCACCCGGCCCGAGCGCGACCACCTGTACGCGCTTGCCGGGCACACCGCGCCGCCCGGAACCCCGCGAACCGACCACGCGAGCCCGGGGCTGCAGAGCGTGCTCGACCGGCTGGACGCCCCGGCGCAGATAGTCTCCGACCTCGGCGTGACGCTGAGCCAGAACCCGCTGGCCGAGGCGCTCGTCGGCGTGCAGACGCGCCACACCGGCCCGCGGAGAAGCGCCGTCTACCGGTGGTTCACGGACCCCGCCGAGCGCCGCGCCCATCCGGAGGAAGACCACCCGCTGCACTCGCGCTGCCTCGTCTCGTTGCTGCGGGCCGCGCACGGCCACGCCGGCGACGACCCCGAGGCCCGCGGGCTGGTCGACCGCCTGCTGCGCGAAAGCGACGAGTTCGCCGCGCTGTGGGAGCGCCACGAGGTGAAGAGCCGCGCCGGTACGCTAAAGCGTTTCGTGCACCCGCTCGTTGGGATCCTTACCCTCGAATGCCAGGTCCTGACCGTAGAGAACCTCACCGAGAAGCTCTTGGTGTTCACCGCGAGCCCCGGCTCCGAAGACGAAGATCGTCTCGCGCGATTGTCCGCGGTCGGCTCCGCGCGGAGCTTCTCCGGCAGTTCCGCAGCGCTGGGTACCGCCTAACGGCTACCAGAGGGAACTTCGCGGGCGGCCGGCGCCATCTCGCCCCCACCCCGGGCAAGTCCGCGGGGGTGGCCGCGTCCGATCTCCGCCGGCTTGCGCAAGGCTGAGGCGAACGTTGGTGCCGATCGAGTGGCAATCGCCATCTACGTTTGCGTCGCGTTCTACCGTGACGGTTTCTCTGCGGGTCGCAAGGAAACGGTTCGGAGCATAACCCAACGGGCCGCGTAGGCCAGCCGCGCCCTCCTCCGTGATAAGGACTCCGAATTCCCGGTCCGGCTCTGTCCGGTACTTCGTGCGCATGGGGCCAGGAGCATTCACCAGACAGGCCCTGGTCGGAGGCCACTTTCCCCGTCGCCGAGATCACCCCTAGCCTCCTCGTCTCTCTGTCGCGAGGAAATATGTCGTTCGCTCATTTGATCTAACATGTTGCGTTTGGTCGCCTGCTAGACTTGTCTTCATGGCGACGCGTCCCCAAACCGAAGCTCCGGCGACCGTCGACGGGCGGCGGGCCGGCGGCGAGCGCACCCGGCGGCTGCTGATCGAAGCGGCGCAGGAGCTGCTCGCCGAACGCGGCGAAAGCGCGATCCGCTTGCGCGACCTCACCGCGGCGGCCGGGACGAACGTGGCCGCCGTCCACTACCACTTCGGCGGCGTCGGCGCGCTCCTCGCTGCCGCGGCATCCGAGGCCGTTGAGCGCATCATCGAAGCCCAGGTCGCCGAGCTCGAGTCGTTGCCACCCGACGCGACCCTCCACGAGATCGCCGCGGCGTACTTCCGTCCGATGGTCGAGGCGCTCAGCGGGCCGTCGAGCAAGGGTCGGCCCTACGTGCGGGTGCTCGCCCGGGTAACCTCGGATCCCCCCGAGGGGCTGGAGGACTGGGCGGAGAGCGCAACGGCCCGGGCGCATCACGCGCTCGTCGCCCGGCTGCGGCCGGTGCTTCCCGGCGTGCCCGACGACGACCTCCTGTTCCGTGTCAAGTGCGTCGGCGGGATCCTCGTGGTGCTGAGCGCCGCCGCCCTGGAGCCGGACCTGCAAGGCAGGTCGCCGGAGGCGGTGGAGCGAAAGCTCGTCCCGGTGATCGCCGGCGCGCTAGCGAGCCGCTGACGGCATCTCCGCGGTTTTCCTGACCCGGATAGGCGGACACCTGCGCCGTTCATGGACGGTTGCAGTGGCCGCCGGTATCTATCGACCGACCGTCGACGGCGAGACCTCGCCAGAAACCTTGGGATCTGTCGGTCTTTTGGTGATCGGCTCGAACCGCCGCCAAGTGGGCTTTACGGAGCGCGCCGAAAACGCCGTCAAGCAGTAGCGATGTGGTCCTGGCGCGTCTCAGGATGCCTCCGATGAGAGCATCGCAACCTTGAGAGGTTCGTTTTCGCCAACAAGCCG
>CAXTDD010000711.1:0-2115 GCA_964242955.1 uncultured Rubrobacteraceae bacterium
GAGGAGCCCGCTACAACGTTACCTCTACTTCCGCGGGGCTCTTCACTGTGTGCAGCAAGGCGAGTGCGGCGAGGGCGATCTGTTTGTGGCCCTCTCTGTCGCCGGGTTGGCCCATCGGGAGGTTGTAGGGGAAGGGGACGCGGGCGACGCGGGGGCGGCTACTCCGGGTTCCATGGCGAGCGTGACCGTGGGGATGCCGCGTTCTTCGATTGCCTCGCAGACCAGACCGACGGCCCGGTGGCAGAGCGGTCAGGAGGGTGTCAGGAGGACCGCGTCTGCGGCGTCTTCGGTTAGCTTCTGGGCGACTTCGGGGGCCGTTGCTTCGACGAGGGGGCCGGGGTCGTGGATGGCACCCATAAAGGAGAAGTGGCGGGTGTTCAGGCTGCCGATCTCGCCCTCGGCGTCGAGCTCGCGCAGGGCCCACAGGGGGAAGACGGCGTCGAGGTCCGAGCCTTCGTCGGGGCGGTGGTAGGCGTGGGTCCAGGTGAGTTGCTGGGCGCCGGTCGGGATCTCGCGGTAGGAACAGTCGCCCGCGGGGTCGTCTATATCGAAGCGCGGTTGTCCGGAGAGATGTACCCCGCCGGTGGTGACGAGCGCGAGCTTGCTCTGCGCGAGGGGCTTCTTCGGGAACGCGAAGGGGAGCACTAGACGTTGAAGCGGACGAGGACGGTGTCGCCGTCCTCGACAACGTAGCCGCGGCCTTCGAGGCGGATGCTCGCCGACTCCTTGGCCCTCGACCACGAGCCCGCGGCCACGATGTCCTTCCAGTCCCCCACCTCGGCGGCTATGAAGCCGCGCTCCATGTCCGTGTGGATGCGGCCGGCGGCGGCCCGGATCGTAGAGCCTTTTCGCACGGTCCAGGCCCGGCTCTCTTGCTCGCCGGCGGTGAAGAACGTGACGAGCCCGAGCAGGCGGTAGGCCACCCGCACGAAGTCCTCGAACCCCGTGCCGTCGAGGCCGAGCATCTCCAGGTACTCCCGCGCCTCGTCGTCCCCGAGCTCTACCACCTCGGCTTCGAGCTTCGCTGAGAGGCGCACGGCCTCGGCGTTCTCGCGGGCGGCGAGCTTCTCGACGCGCGAGCTGTAGGTGTTGCCTTCGGCGACGGACTCCTCGTCCACGTTCGCGACGTAGAGGGTCGGCTTGGCCGTGATGAGCGTGCCCATGGCCTCCGCCAGCGCGTCGCTCTTCGGGTAGGAGCGGGCAGGGCTGCCGTCCGATAGGTGTCCCAGCAGCTTCGCCAACTCCGCCGCCTCGGCCTTCAGCTTCGCGTCGCCGCCCTTGGCGGCCCTTCCAACCCGGTCCAACCGCCGCTCGACGGTCGTGAGGTCTGCGAGCAAAAGCTCCGTGTTGATGGTCTCCGCATCACCCTCGGGGTCAACCACGCCGTTGACGTGCACCACGTCCTCGTCCTCGAAGCACCGGACGACGTGCGCGATAGCGTCGCACTCCCTGATGTGCCCGAGAAACTGGTTTCCCAGCCCCTCACCCGCGCTCGCCCCGCGCACCAACCCCGCGATGTCCACGAAATCCACCGTCGCCGGCACCTTCCGCCGGCTCTTCATGGTCTCCGCCAGCGCGTTCAGACGCCCATCCGGAACCACCGCGACGCCGAGGTTCGGGTCGATGGTGGTAAACGGATAATTCTGGGCCTCAGCACCCGCCCGCGTCAAACTATTGAAAACCGTGGATTTCCCCACGTTCGGCAGACCAACGATTCCTACTCTCATGGAGAGAGTGTATCAAACAGTAACAAACAGGCATCAGGTTTCAGGTTACCGGCTTCAGCCATTGAAGTTGGAAGCGTCTCCGTCGCAGGCGCCCTGTTCCCGGCGGATCGGCCGAGGCATACGGAAAGTCCAAAAAACCTGAAACCTGATGCCTGTAGCCTGAAACCTACCTTTTGGCCAGCGCCCCGGCGGCGGTGGCGGCTCCGACGAACAGGGCCGCCTGGAGGACGGCGGCGAGGACGATGCTCAGGAGGAAGAGCGTCCAGGCTTCGTCGGGGGAGATGGGGGTTCCCATCACGTCCGTGTGGGGGGCGGCGATGCGGGGGGAGCCGATGCCGCGGGCCGCGACGAGGGCCCCGGCGGAGGCCCCGATCACGTACACGGGCGC
>CAXTDD010000712.1:0-2114 GCA_964242955.1 uncultured Rubrobacteraceae bacterium
GCCCACCGGCGTGCCCCTCATCGCGAGGTCCGCGCCCTCGGGCGCGCCGCCGAACGTCGGGTTCTGGATGACCCCCGGGGCGATCGCGTTGACGCGCACGCCGGCCGGGCCGAACTCCGCCGCCCAATCCCGGGTCAGCGTCTCCATCGCCCCCTTCGTGGCGTTGTAGGCCGACGCGACCGGGATGCCCAGCCGCGCCAGCCACGAGCCCAGGTTCACGATGGCCCCCCCGCCACGCGCGGCCATCTCGGGTGCTACGACGCCGGTGAGCAGGAACGGCGCCTTGACGTTGACCGCCCAGACCCGGTCCAGGAGCGCCTCGTCGGTGTCGGGCGTCGCGTTCGGCGGGAAGATGCCCGCGTTGTTGACGAGCACGTCGATGCGCCCGCCGAGCACGCGGTTGGCCTCGGCGGCCAGCTCCCGCGACGCCCCGGCAGAGCCGTCGAGGTCGGCCCGGACGAAGTCCGCTTGGCCCCCGGACGCCCGGATCTCCCCGACGACCTCGGAGCCCCGCTCCTGGTCCCGCCCGGTGACAACGACGCGCGCCCCCTCGGCGGCGAACGCCGTCGCGATCGCACGCCCTATGTTGCTGGTCGCGCCCGTGACCAGCGCCGTCTTGCCTCCGAGCCGCGTTCCCGTAGTGTGCTCCATCGTCGTCTCCTTAGATAAGTAACCGGATAATTACTAGAATACACCCTCATGCGGCTTTTATCAACAACCGGTTACTTACATGACACTTTCTGCTAAGATTGGGTCATGGATACGGATCCTTTGGCGACCCGCACCCGCGATTCCGCGGCGACCCGGGCCCGGATACTCGAGGCGGCGGTCGACGAGTTCTCCGCGTACGGGCTGGCCGGTGCCCGCGTCAACCGTATCGCGAAATCGGCCGGGGCGAACCAGCGCTCCATCTACGTGTATTTCGGGAGCAAGGAGGGGCTGTTCAACGCCGCCTTGCATCGGGTGATCTCCGACCTCGTCGAGGCCGTCCCGCTGACCGAGGAGGACCTGCCCGGGTACGCCGGTAGGCTGTTCGACTACGTGCTGGCCCACCCCGAGGCGCTGAGGATGGGCATGTGGCGCCACCTCGAACGCCCCGCCGCCGGGCCGGACGTGGCCGAGGTATACGCCCGGAAGGTCGAGGCGATGGCCCACGGGAGCGGCGGGCAGGGCGGCCCCATGGCCGGCGGCGCCAAGGCGGGCGGGCTGCCCCCGACGGACCTGCTCGTGCTGGTCCAGGGGCTGGCCTCCAGTTGGCTCACGAGCCCCGCGGATCTACTCGCGGCCGACGGCGCCGACCCGTACTCCTCCGACCGCTTGGCCGTCCACCGCGCCGCGATCGTCGAGGCGGCCCGTCGGCTGTGCGCACCGGCCCCCCAACTCCCGCAACGGTAGCCGTGCCTTCGACCGCGCCCTTCGCCGCTCATGCTCCTTCGGGCCGCCGTGGGTGTTGGTGCGGACTTCTCGTACCGAAGGACCCGTAAGGGAACGGGCGTTCGGCTACGGGTTTCGGGGAGATCGAGGGGTGCGGCGGACAAGTATGTCCGGATGAGGCCCGAGAACCCGCAACGCAGAGCGGCGGAAAGCCCAAAACGGGGCCGAAACCACGAAGACCACGCCGAGACGCCCCGCGCGACACGCGACGGGGGCCCGCTAACCGCGGACCGCGGCGACCGCCCGGTCGTAGAGTTCGGCGAGGTCTTCTTTGCCGCCGCCGCGGGTCCAGGTCTCGACCGCGACGTCCAGGCACGTGAGGGCGCAGGCGACGATCGCCCGCGCCCGCGGGTCCGCCTCGTGGCCCGGCACATCTCCCAGCCGCCTCTGGATGCCCGGCACGAGGAGCTCCTGCCACCTGAGCCGCTTCTCCAGGTGGGCGGCGCGCAGCGAGGGGGTCCCGTGGAGCATCTTCGAAACCGCCAGGTCCCTTTCGGGCGAGTACCCGGGGTCGTCCGCGAGCGATTCCAGGGCGGCGCGTAGCGCCTCCCACGGCCCCTCGTCGGCCGGCCGGGACTCCAGGGCGTCCCTCGCGCGCTCCCCAGCCCCGACGAGGTCGCCGAGGACGATGTCCTCCTTCGTGCCGAAGTAGCGGAACAGCGAGCGGCGCGAGATGCCGG
>CAXTDD010000713.1:0-2112 GCA_964242955.1 uncultured Rubrobacteraceae bacterium
CCCGCTGAGCGCAAAGACCCCCGCCCGACTTCGGATCTCAGATGCCGGGCCGTGGGGCCCCGCGCGCCGCCGGGGGGGGCCCCTCAAGCTCGTTCCCGCAAGAAGGCGCGCCACCGACAGGCCCGCCGTGAACCCGGATAGAGGGTTTTTCAGACGGGGTTCACCAGCGGAAGGGGTGCGGGCCGAAGTCCGCGTCGTAGTAGGGGACGGTGGCGCGGCCTGGCGGGGCCACGGCGTCCAGGCGCTCGTGGTCGGCTTCATTTAGGGACACTTCCAGCGCGCCGAGGTTGTCTTCGAGTTGCTCCAGGGTGCGGGGGCCGATGATGGGACTCGTAACGCCGGGCTTGTCTTTGCACCAGGCGAGGGCTAGCTGGCCGGGGTTGCAGCCCTTCTCTTCGGCTATGGCCTGCACGGTTTCGAGGACGTCGAAGGCTTCTTCGGTGAAGTGGTTACGGCCGAGGCGGCGGGGGTCGAGGCCGTAGCGGCTGTCCTTCGGGGAGAGGCCCTCGTCTCGGGAGTACTTGCCGGTGAGGAAACCGCCGGCGAGGGGGGACCACGGGATCAGGGCGACCCCGTAAGTCTGGGCGAAAGGGACGAGCTCGCGCTCGATGCGGCGGTCGAGCAGGTGGTAGGGCGGCTGCTCGCAGACGAAGCGGTTCAGGCCGAGCTCTTTGGCGGCCCACAGGGCCTCGACCAGTTGCCAGGCGGCGTAGGTGCTCGTTCCGGCGTAGCGGACCTTGCCGGCCCGGATCAGGTCGTCCAGGGCCCGCAACGTCTCGTCTACGGGCACCTGCGAGTCGGGGCGGTGGATCTGGTACAGGTCGAAGTGATCGACCCGTAGACGCCTCAAGCTCGCCTCGCACTGCTCCACGATGTGCCGCCGGTGGTTGCCGCGGGCGTTCGGGCCTTCGCCCATCGGCCCGTGGACCTTGGTGGCGAGCACGATGGCATCGCGCTTGCCGTTGCGCTTGAGCGCCTTGCCGACGACCTCCTCGCTGGCGCCGGTGTTGTAGATGTTGGCCGTGTCTATGAAATTGATGCCGGCGTCGATGGCCCGGTCGATGATGCCGAACGAGTCTTCCTCGCCGGTCCTGCCGCCGAACATCATGCACCCGAGACACAACTCGCTGACCTTCACGCCGGTCCTGCCGAGGCTCCGGTACTCCATAGTCCTCTCCTCGTCTCGTCGCGTTTTGCGGAAGCCTTTCTACTCCGGCAAGCGGCCCGTCTCCTCGTAGTCGGTGATGATCCGGACCTTGGCCGCCGAGGCCGACGACGGGTCGAACTCGTAGCCGAGCCACTGTTTCACTATGCGGTCGGCGAGTTCGGGGGCGACGACGCGCTCGCCGAGGGCCAAAACCTGGCAGTTGTTGGAGAGGATGGACCTCTCGATGGAGTACGGGTCGTGGGCGACGACGGCCCTGATGCCCTTGACCTTGTTGGCCGAGAGGGCCTCGCCTAGCCCGGTGCCGCCGAAGAGCACGGCCCTGTCGGCCTCGCCCCGGGCGACCGCCTCGGCGGCCTTGATGCACGGGATGGGATAAGCGGTCTTATCGCCCTGGTCCGCCACGCCGAAGTCCTTGACGTCGCCCACCCGCGGGTCTTCCTTTAGCTGGTCCCTGATAAAGTTCTTGAGGTTCACCCCCGCGTCGTCGGAGGCGACCGCCATCACGTACCGCCCGTCGTCCATAGTCCTGAACCCTCCCATCGTCGGTGCAAGTTGCCGTTACCCTTGTTCTACCCTCTTCCCGGATGCCCCATTCTACGGGGGACGCGAGAAGCTGGACCGCCGGGGCGTTAAGCTGTGGTGCTTGGACGTAAGATGGACGGAAAAATGACGTGCGATCGGAGGTTGTATCGTGGCAAGACCGGTAACGCTCTTCACGGGCCAGTGGGCCGACCTGCCGCTCGAAGAACTCGCCGAAAAATGCGGCGGGTGGGGCTTCGACGGGCTGGAGCTCGCCTGCTGGGGCGACCACTTCGACGTGGACCGGGCCCTCTCAGAGGACGGCTACTGCGAGGGGCGGTGGGAGATCCTGCGCAAGAACGGCCTGAACTGCTGGGCCATCTCCAACCACCTCGTCGGCCAGGCCGTCTGCGACCCGATAGACG
>CAXTDD010000714.1:0-2111 GCA_964242955.1 uncultured Rubrobacteraceae bacterium
GTGGAGATCCTGGAGACCTATCCGCGCGACGAGCTGTTCCAGATCTCCAAGGAAGAGCTGTTCGGGATCTCGCTCGGCATCCTCCACCTCCAGGAACGCCAGCGCACCCGCCTCTTCCTCCGCCGCGACACCTACGGACGCTTCTTCTCCTGCCTGGTCTACGTCCCCCGCGACCGCTACGACACCGAAGTCCGCCGCAGGATGCAAGACATCCTCCAGGAATCTCTAGGGGGCGCCGGCTCGTCCTTCGACGTGCGGCTCTCTGAGTCGGTGCTCGCCCGGCTGCACTTCATCGTGTACGTGGACCCGGAAAAGGAGCCCGCGCACGACGTCGAGGATATCGAGGAGCGGCTCGCCGAGACTACCCGGTCGTGGTCGGACAACCTTTACGAGGCTTTGATCGAGGGCTGCGGCGAGGAGGCCGGTACGGATCTCTTCCACAGGTACCGCGACGCCTTCCCCGCCGGCTACCGAGCGGGTTTTCTGGCGCGCACGGCCGTCGCGGATATCCGCAAGATAGAGGCGCTCGCTTCGGAGGAAGATCTCGGGATGAGCCTCTACCATCCCATCGAGGAGCCGGAAGAGTTCCTCGGGTTCAAGCTGTTCAGGGAGGGGGAGCAGATCTCACTCTCCAACATCCTCCCGCTCCTCGAAGACATGGGCGTCGAGGTCGTCGACGAGAGGCCCCACAAGGTCGAACCCGCGGGCTCTTCGCCGGTCTGGATCTACGATTTCGGCCTCGTGGACGAGTCGCGCGGCGAGTTCCAGACCGGCGAAGTACGCGGGATCTTCCAGGAAGCCTTCGCCCGCGCCTACCGCGGCACCGTGGAGAACGACGGCTTCAATCGCCTCGTCCTTCGCGCCCGCCTCACCTGGCGCCAGGTAACGGTCCTCCGCGCCTACTGCAAGTACCTCCGCCAGGCCGGCACCACCTTCTCCCAGGCCTACATGGAGGCAACCCTCTTCGCCAACCCCCACATAGCAAGGCTCCTGGTAGACCTCTTCGAGACCCGCTTCGACCCGGAGAACGAAGGCCACGCCGAAAGCGAGACAGAGCGCCTGAAGGCCGAGATAGACGGGGCGCTGGACGAGGTCGTTAGCCTGGACGAGGACCGCATCCTGCGCAACTTCCTCGCCGTGACCCTGGCGACCGTGCGCACGAACTACTTCCAGAAGGACGACGATGGGGGGCCGAAGGTGCACCTCTCGTTCAAGCTCGACCCGAGGGACGTGCCGCTGTTGCCGTTGCCGCGCCCGCGGTTCGAGATCTTCGTCTACTCCCCCCGCTCGGAGGGCGTCCACCTGCGCGGCGGCGGGGTCGCCCGCGGCGGCATCCGCTGGTCCGACCGCCGCGAGGACTTCCGCACCGAGGTGCTCGGCCTCATGAAGGCCCAGACGGTCAAGAACGCCGTCATCGTGCCGGTCGGCGCCAAGGGCGGCTTCGTCGTGAAACGGCCTCCAGTCGGTGGTGGACGCGAGGCGTTACAGAACGAGGTCATCGCCTGCTACCGGACCCTGATCTGCGGCATGCTAGACCTTACGGACAACCTGGAAGACGGCACCGTCGTCCCCCCACCCGACGTGGTCCGCTACGACGAAGACGACCCTTACCTCGTCGTGGCGGCGGACAAGGGCACCGCCACCTTCTCGGACATCGCCAACGGCATCTCCGCCGAGTACGGCTTCTGGCTCGGCGACGCTTTCGCCTCCGGCGGCTCCGTCGGCTACGACCACAAGGCGATGGGCATTACGGCCAAAGGCGCCTGGGAGTCCGTCAAACGCCACTTCCGCGAGCTCGGCAAGAACATCCAGGAGGAAGACTTCACTACGTTAGGCATCGGCGACATGTCGGGCGACGTCTTCGGCAACGGGATGCTCCTCAGCCGGCACACGAAACTCATCGCCGCCTTCAACCACCTGCACGTCTTCCTCGACCCCGACCCGGACCCGGAGACGAGCTTCGAGGAGCGCGAGCGGCTCTTCGGGTTGCCGCGCTCGACTTGGGCGGACTACGACACGGGCCGCATCTCCGAGGGCGGCGGCGTCTTCCCGCGCAGCGCCAAGGCGATCCCGCTGTCCCCGCAGGTCAAAGAGATGCTAGGCACGGACGC
>CAXTDD010000715.1:0-2111 GCA_964242955.1 uncultured Rubrobacteraceae bacterium
CTTCACCCGCATGGACCCGGACAAGAAGTGGACCCCCGAAGACATCGCGGTGCTCGTCGGGATCGGCGGCATCGGCCCCGTGGTCGCCGGCTCGCCGCAGACGGTCGCAGACGAGATGGAGCGCTGGGTCGAGGAGGCCGACGTCGACGGCTTCAACCTTGCCTACGCCACAACGCCCGGCACCTTCGAGGACTTCGTCGAGCTCGTCGTCCCGGAGCTCCGGCGCCGCGGCCGGGCGCGCACGGAGTACGAAGGCAGCACCCTACGCGAGAACATCTATGGCCCCGGTCAAAAGCGGCTGCGCGAGGACCATCCGGGAACTGCGTATCGGGGGCTGGGGACGAGGGAGGAGGCGCATGTCCGCTGAGGGGGGAGCGATGGAGAAGCTGGGAGGAGAGGAGATCGGGCACTCCTCCTCGGCCAGGAAGGTCGCGGTGGCGAGCACCGTGGGCAGCACCATCGAGTGGTACGACTTTATAGCCTACGGGACGGCCGCGGCGCTGGTCTTCAACCAGTTGTTCTTCCCGAACTTCAGCGCGACAGCGGGGACGCTGGCCGCCTTCAGTACGTTCGCGGTCGGGTTCTTCGCCAGGCCGGTCGGCGGGGCGGTGGCCGGGCACTTCGGGGACAGGGTCGGGCGGAAGGCGATGTTGATCCTGACGCTCGTCATCATGGGTATCGGCACGGTCGCCATAGGGTTACTACCGACGTACGAGACCATCGGGATCTGGGCCCCCATCCTGCTCGTACTCTTGCGCTTCGTGCAGGGCTTCGCCACGGGCGGGGAGTGGGGTGGGGCGGCGCTTATGGCTATAGAGCACTCCCCGAACGGCCGGCGCGGGTTCTTCGGCAGCCTGCCCGAGATCGGGGCGCCGGCGGGCGTCGTGCTCTCGAACCTGGCCTTTCTGTCGCTAGCGCCCCTGTCGGACGAGCAGTTCGCGGCGTGGGGGTGGCGGGTTCCTTTCCTGCTCAGCGTGTTGCTCGTTGGGATAGGGCTCTGGATCCGCCTGTCCATCATGGAGAGCCCATCGTTCGCCCGGGTGAAGGAGACGCGGAGCGAGGCCGCGCGGCCGGTATCGGAGGTGCTTAAGACGTACCCGCGGCAGGTGGCGTACATCGCCGGCGCCTTCACCATCATCAACGCGACGTTCTACACGCTCATCACGTTCGTGCCCTCGTACCTATCCGGCCAGGGGGTGGGGAGGAACGCGGCGCTGGCGATCGTTTTGATCTCCTGCGTTGTCTGCCTCTTCGCCACCCCGCTCTTCGGCGCTCTCTCGGACCGGCTCGGCCGCCGGCCCGTCTACCTGGCCGGCGCGGTCCTGATGGGTGCTACGGCCTTCCCGCTGTTCTGGCTGCTCGACACCGGCGTCTTTCTCGTCATGCTCCTCGGTCACACGACCTCGATGGTCGCCATGAGCGTCGCGCTCGGGCCCAAGCCGACGTTCTACTGCGAGCAGTTCGAGACGCGGCTGCGCTACAGCGGGGGCTCCCTGGGCGTCCAGATCGGCTCGATCTTCGGCGGCGCCCTGGCCCCGCTTATCGCCGCCGCCCTGTTCTCCTGGACCGGAACCGCGACCTCGATCTCCGTCTACCTCGCGGCCCTCGCCGTCGTCGCCGCCCTGTGCGCGTACCTGCTGAACGAGACCTACAAAAGCGACGTCAACAAAGAACCGGCGAAGCCCCGGGAACGACCCCTGATCCCCGAGGGCGGGCGACCGTGACACGCAGCGACGACAGAAGAGAGGAGGCCAATTTGTCTGAGGGACGCATCCACCTCAACGCCTTCGCCATGGGCTGCGTCGGCCACCAGGCCCCGGGTCTCTGGGCCCACCCCGAAGACCAGGCCCACCGCTACAAGGACCTGGAGTACTGGACGGAGCTGGCGAAGCTGCTCGAGCGGGGTGGTTTCTACTCGCTCTTTCTGGCGGACGTGCTCGGCGTCTACGACGTCTACCAGGGGTCGAGCGACGCTGCGGTCCGCCAGGGCGTGCAGGTGCCGGTCAACGAGCCGTCGCTGGCGATCCCGGCCATGGCCGCCGTCACCGAGCGCCTGGGCTTCGGCGTGACGGTCTCGCTGACCTACGAGCACCCCTACGCCTTCGCCCGCA
>CAXTDD010000716.1:0-2102 GCA_964242955.1 uncultured Rubrobacteraceae bacterium
TGGTGCGGCGCACGTAGGCGTCGCCCTCGCCGAGGGACTCTATGCCCATCTCGTTCAGGTAAGGGCCGCCGTCGATGACAGAGACGTTGCCGGCCTCTGCCTCGACATCCATGCCGGCGAGCTTAATGAGCTCGGTGGCCGACGAGCCGAGCGGCGTCTCGAAGAGCTTCAGCTCAAGGTCCGGGCCGAAGACGTTTACGAACTTGGTGGTGACGGGCTTGCCCAGGAAGAACGCGTTGTAGATGTTGAGCAGCGTCTCCGAGTTCTGGACGATGTGCCCGGCGTCGAGCGGTAGCCCCGGGCGCTTGGACCCGTCGGGCATCTCGACCCGGCGCGGCACCCACTGGCCCTTGTCCTCGTTGAAGATGTTCTTGATGAGCGTCTTCTCCTCGCCCATCGAGTACTTGTCCGGCACGAGGCTGAAGTCGTAGAGCCCGTTCGCGCCCTCCTTGTAGCGGCCGAACCACTCCTCGTCCTTGAAGTGGACGCCCATGATGACCCGCTCGATGCCGAAGATGACCTTCATCGCGTCGTAGAGCTCCAGGAACTCCTCGTGGTACTCGCGGTGGATCATCTTGTCGCCCCAGTACCCGGGCTCGGACTCGGTGCAGTTCACGATCAAATTCGGCTGCGGGTTCTTCCACTTGAAGTACGTCGGAAACCCGCCCCCACCAGCCCCCACGATGCCGGCCTGCCGCATCAACTCGACCGCCTCTTCCCTGCTGAGGGCCTTTACCTCGTCGAGCGTGCGCTTCTGCAACTCAGCCAAAACTCTTTCCCTCCGAACGCCGTCTACACCAGGTATTTATAGTTACAAACTCCACCTAACTATTGCAGACAGTATAACCTTTGCGCCTTTATGTTGCTAGTTCGGGGGCCCCCGCTCTGGTAGACTCAGGGCGGTTATGAAGATGTCCAGGCTCACCTCGAACCTCCTTCTCGCGTGCGGCATCATCACGCTCTTCTCCTGGACGACACGCGCCTACACCTGGTACGCGAACGATCTCCAGGCGGAGCCGTACCTGGCCCTCCTGCACTTCCCGATCATCGGCGTCTTCCTGCTGATCGGTGGTTATCTGGTCTCCGTGGGCATAAAAGGCCGTAGGGCAAACCGCCAGCAGGAGGGCTAGCCAGCACGCTGAGTCGGCCGGCGGCCCCGCCTCGGGCGTGGGCGGTACGTCTCGCAAGGACGCAGCGTACCGCTCGTCGAGGAGAAAGCTGACCGCTGAAAGCGAGGGCCGCGAGGCCGAGGCGTGCTGAAAGCGGAGCCCTTAGGGCGCAGCGTGCTGAGAGCGGAGGCGAAGCCGGAGCGTGCGACTACCCGCTTATAGCGGGTAGTCCAATCGGCTTTCGCGGTTCTCCGGCAGGTCGGCTGCCGAGTAGTTGGGGACGGCGCGGCGGAGATATTCGAGCGACTGGGGGGCTTCCTGGCTACGCGCGTGGTAGATCATGCCGTCGAGGAGCTCGTTGAGGTCGGCGCCATTAGGGGGGGTCATGTTCTCCGTGGAGAGCTTGAAGACCATCTGGTGGCCGGTCGGGGCGCGTTCTTCGCCCGCTTCGAAGAGTTCTTCCTTGAGCTTCTCGCCGGGGCGCAGGCCCACGAACTTTATCTTCACGTTCGGGGCGCCCATTATCTCGATCATCTTGCGGGCCAGGTCCGTTATGGCGACGGGGCGGCCCATCTCGAGTACGTAGGTGCCGTAGCCCTCGGCCATGGCGCCGGCCTGCAGGATCAGGGAGACCGCTTCCGGGATGGTCATGAAGTACCGGATCATGTCTTGGTGCGTCACCGTTACGGGCCCGCCGGCCTCTATCTGCTGGCGGAAGGTCGGGACGACAGACCCCCGGCTGCCGAGCACGTTCCCGAAGCGCACGGAGGCATAGACGGTCTCGGGGTACTCCCCGGACATGCTGTTGACGACCATCTCGGAGAGGCGCTTGGTGGCGCCCATCACGTTCACGGGGTTGACGGCCTTGTCCGTCGAGACGTTGATGAACTTGCTCGCCCCGTAGGCGCCGGCCGCGCGGGCGACGTTTGTGGTGCCCTGCACGTTGTTGGTGATGGCCTCCGTGGCCTGCAGCTCCATCATCGGGACGTGCTT
>CAXTDD010000717.1:0-2095 GCA_964242955.1 uncultured Rubrobacteraceae bacterium
TGGCCGAGGCCGGCGTGGACTACAAGGACGTCACCGACACGCTGGAGAAAGAGGGGGTGGCCAAGTTCATGGACTCGTTCGAGGAACTACTCGACGAGATCCGCGAGAAAGGCCGCAAGCTGGTCAAGCAATAGGTTAGGGAGAGGAGGAAGAAATGGCGCAGGGTTTCAGGGGGGCCATCTTCGACGTCGACGGGGTGCTGGTGGACTCGCCGCACGAGCAGGCGTGGCGCGAAGGTTTGCAGCAGTTGATGGAGAACGAGTGGAGCGATATACGCGGGCAGACCTCGTACGCACCGGACAAGTTCACGCCGAAGGTCTACCAGGCGGAGATGAGCGGGATGCCGCGCTACAAGGGCGCCCAGGCGGCGCTCGAGTACTTTGACGTGCCGGACGCCGAGGAGCGGGCCCAGGAGTACGGGGACAAGAAGCAGACCATGATCGTGGACCTGATAGAGGAAAAGCGGTTCCACGCCTATCCGGACGCCCTGCGCTTCATCCTGGCCGTCAAGGAAGCCGGCATCCTCGTCGCCGCCGCCTCCTCCTCCAAGAACGCCGGCGCTTTCTTGAGGCTCGTGCGCCTGGACGAGTTCGCCGAGCAGGAGGGGCTCTCTTACGACTTTATCGAGCCCGGCTACACGCTGCTGGACATCCTCGACGCCGACGTGAGCGGGCGCGACTTCGAGCAGGGCAAGCCGCACCCCATGATCTTCCTGACCGCCGCCGAGGAACTGGGAACCTCGCCCGAGAACTCGTTCGTGATCGAGGACGCCGCGAACGGGGTCCAGGCGGCGAAGGCCGGCGAGATGGCCGCCCTTGGCCTGGCGCGGGCCGACGATGAGCAGGCCCTGGCCGACGCCGGCGCCGACATAGTAGTGACGACCCTGGACGACATCTCCCTCGACGGTCTCGCCGAGGGCCGGCTGGACAAGGCCGGCTCCTGATGGACTACAGGAAAAACGCCTCGCTGGGCGCCTACGAGGACACCGTCGCCGGCGCCCTGTCGGAGCTGCGCGAAGAACGCATCGTGGAGCGTATGCTGGAGGGCGACCACACCGTCTGGGGGCCCGAGCCCGAGGAGATAGCCAACCGGCTGGGCTGGCTCGAGAGCCCGGAGAATCCCGGCAGCGCGTTGCCGGACATAACGGAGTTCGCCGAGGCCGTGCGTGGGGAGGGGATCGAGCACGTGCTCCTGTTGGGGATGGGCGGCTCAAGCCTCGCCCCTGAGGTCTTCGGGTTCGCCCTGAAGAGCAAAGAAGGTTACCCGGATCTCACGGTTCTGGACAGCACCGACCCCGTGGCCGTATCAAGCTACGCCGAGAGCCTGGACCTCTCGCGTACGCTGTTCGTCGTCTCGACCAAGTCGGGCGGCACGGTCGAGACGTTCTCGTTCTTCAAGTTCTTCTACAACCAACTGGCGGAGATAGTGGGCGAAGGGCAGGCAAGCTCCCACTTCGTCGCCATCACGGACCCCGGCAGCGGGCTCGCCGATACGGCCGAGGAGTACGATTTCCGCCGGACGTTTCTGAACGACCCGAACATTGGGGGCCGCTACTCGGCGCTCTCGATGTTCGGGATCGTGCCTGCGGCGCTCTCCGGCGTGGACGTGGAGCGGCTCCTGAACAGCGGACAGGCCGCCGCGGACGAGCTCACGGCATCTGGAGCCGACGACCCCGGCGCGTGGCTGGGCACGGTGGTGGGCGAGCTGGCGAGTTCCGCCGGGCGCGACAAGCTGACGCTGCTCGCCTCGCCAGCGCTCGCGGCGTTCGGCCCCTGGGCCGAGCAGCTCGTCGCCGAGAGCACCGGCAAAGACGGGGTCGGCATCCTCCCCGTTGCGGAAGAGCCGGAGGGCCAGCCCGAGGACTACGGCGACGACCGGGTCTTCGTCAGCCTGCGGCTGCGGGGCGAGGGGGATCAGGCCGGGCTTTTGGACGGCCTGCGGAGCGCGGGGCACCCCGTCGTCGAGGTCCTGCTGGACGATCCTTACGACCTGGGCGGCGAGATGTTCCGCTGGGAGGTGGCGACGGCCGTCGCCGGGTGGAGGCTCGGCATCAACCCGTTCGACCAGCCCAACGTCGAGTCGGCCAAGACCCAGG
>CAXTDD010000718.1:0-2090 GCA_964242955.1 uncultured Rubrobacteraceae bacterium
GTCCTGGCCCCCGAGACGCCGGCAACCGATCCGGCCTGGACCCGGGACAACGGCGTGTCCACCCTGCTCGCATCCCTCGGCGAGAACCTCCATGACGTCCCGACCGTCGCCGGTGGCTTGAAGCGGGATCTACCCCCAGCCTCTCCGGTGCCAGAGCATCACCGCCTCGTCTTTGTCCGGGCCCGGGCCTCCGGCGCCGAGGTCGTCTGCCAGGCCTCCCTTGACGCTTCGGAGGTGGCGGGAGAGTGCCGCGTCTACGGCTCGGAGGCCGCGGCCGTTCAGGCGGTGGGGGCTGGTGAGGTTCCCGCCGAAGCCTTGCTGGTGGTGCAGGGTTGCGGCCCCCGGGGAGGCGCCGGGTTGCTCAGGCTCGACCAGCTCGGGGCGGCGATGCGGGAGGCGGGGATCTCTGCCGCGGTCCTCACTGACGGTCTGGCGCCGGACGACGCCCCGGGAACGTGGGCCTCTCTTTTCACCCCCGAGGCGGTAACGGGCGGCGTCATAGGTCTGCTGCGGGACGGCGATGCACTCAGGTTGGACCTCGAAGGGGGCCGCATCCGCGCCGGCATCGGGGCCAGAGAACTGGCGGCCAGAGACCCTTTTGAAGGCCCGGACCAGACAGGCGCGGGCTACGCGGCCCGCTACGCCCGCTCGGCGCTTGCGGCGCTCGAAGGTGCGGGGTTCGGGTGAATGATCATTAGGCGGGCTTTCGCGCCCGGACGTGGAGGAAAGCGGCTACGATCTGTGCGCTCTGTAATCTGGGGCGTTCCCTGATGGCCTCGTCTCTGGGGCAGGGTTCGCCGAAGCGTTCCAGCACGAATCCCGAGTCCACCAGCAGGTTCAGCCACTCGCTCAAAGTCCGCGTGAAGCGGGGTACCCGGAAATGGCGCAGGTCTTCGCGAGCCTCCGGCGGTGCGGAACTGAAGATCCATTCTTGCGTCTCCCCGTCCCGCTGCCGAAAATAGTCTCCCACTTCGCGCGCGTACGCCTGTCCGCGTTCGTCCCGGAGGGTCTTACGGTGCGGGGTGGTGAAGCATGGGTGCTCTATCGAAAATTGCAAGAAACCACCTGACCTTACCACCCGGAAGACCTCCGACACGGCCCTCTCTACCTGCGGCATGTCCATGAGGCTCATGAAGGCCACCGCAAAGTCGAAACTCGCGTCGTCGAAGGGAAGTCCCACGGCGCTCGCGTGCTCGTACCGGATGTCCAGGGGATCTCGCTCCTCCGCCTCCCTTGCGTGGCGGATGAAGGTCTCGGAGATGTCGATGCCGATCATGCGGGCGCCGCGCTGCGCCACGAGCCTGGTGTTGTGGCCCTCGCCGCAACCGACGTCGAGGCCGCGGAGATCTTCGACGTCGGGCAACATCTCCAGGAAAGCGGGCGTGTTCAGGCCGTCCCGGTAGTGGTCGTAGCCGGCCCTGACGAGCTCGGTCCACGCCTCGGCGTTCTCTTCCCAGTGGCGGCCGACCTCTTCGTGGTCCATAAGGTCATGGTAAACGCCTGGGGCGACGCGTGCTGGGCGCAAGCAACACTTTGTGAGCCGCCTGCGCCATCATGTAGTTATCGGCAACGATCCTGGCTACAATGAAGCATCGAGTAGTCCGCAGCGAGAGAGGAACCTCCGAAACCATGATGAACAAGTATCGTCTCATGTCGCCCGGACCGACGCCCATTCCGCCGGAGGTCTCGGCGGCGGGGGCGTTGCCGATCATCCACCACAGGACGCCCGAGTTCGGCGAGGTCTTTACCCGCGTCAACGAGGCCCTCAAGAGGGTCTTCCTGACGGAGAACGACGTCTTTACTTATGCCGCGAGCGGGACGGGCGCCTTCGAGGGCGCCGTCCAGAACCTGTTCTCGCCGGGGGACAGGATCCTGGTCGTCAACAACGGGAACTTCGGGGGCCGCTGGGTGAAGGTCGGCAAGGCCTTCGGCCTGGAAGTTACGGAGCTCAAGTACGAGTGGGGACAGAAGGCCGACAACGACGAGGTCGCCGAAGCCCTCGCCAACGACCCGGAGATCAAGGCCGCCGTCTGCGTGCTCTCGGAGACCTCGACCGGCACCGTGAACGACATCGAGGGCTTCGCGAAGGC
>CAXTDD010000719.1:0-2082 GCA_964242955.1 uncultured Rubrobacteraceae bacterium
GCGGTGGAGAGGCTCGCGGATCGCGGGGAGCGCTTCTATTTGATCTTCGCGGACCCACCCTATAGAATCGCCGCGTCGGAGGTCGGGGGCATCCTTTCCCGGCTGGGCGCGTTGCTGGCGCCCGGGGGCCGGGTCGTGATCGAGAGCGGTGCGGCCCCGCCGGAGGACGCGTTTGGCAGGAAGGGGGCAACGCGCCGTTACGGCGGCACGTTCGTTACCGTACTTGAGAGATCCGATATGACAATGAGGATCGCCGTCTGCCCGGGAAGCTTCGACCCCGTCACCGCCGGGCACCTCGACATCATCCGCCGGGCGGCCCGCATCTTCGACCACGTGGTCGTGGCCGTCGGAGGCAACAAGCGCAAGAGCCCGCGGCTCTCCGCCATAGAGCGGGCCGGCCTCATAGAGAAAGTGACCTCCGAGATCGAGAACGTCTCGGTCGAGGTGATGGAAGGACTGCTCGTGGACTTCGCGCGGGAGCAGGGCGCCGGGGCGATAGTAAAGGGCCTGCGGGCCGTCTCGGACTTCGAGTCCGAGTTCGAGCAGGCCCAGCTCAACCGAGGCCTGGCACCCGAGATCGAGACGGTCTTCATCATGGCGGCTTCGGAGCACAGTTTCTTGAGTTCGAGCGCGGTTCGTGAGATAGCTTCGCTGGGCGGTGAGGTGCGCGGGCTGGTGCCCGACGGCATACTGGAGAGCGTGCGGCAGATTTATTCGGGTTCGGACGGTAAGATACAGGGATCGTAGGCAAAGGATAAGGTTGCTGAGGATGGACGTACTGGTACTCATAGACAGGTTGGAAGAGCTGGTCGAGGACGCGCGGAGCTTCCCGGGCTTCGGCAACACGGCGATGGTAGACCGCGACGCCGCCTTCGACATCATCGACCAGATGCGCCAGACCATCCCCGAAGAACTCAAGCAGGCGCGCTGGATCGTCAAGGAACGCCAGGCGATGCTGGACGAGGCCCGCTCCGAGTCAGACCGTATCATCCGCAGCGCCCAGGACGAGGCGGAGAAGATCACCTCCGAAGAAGAGGTCCTCAAGCGCGCCGAGAAGCGCAGCGCGGAGATCATGGAAGACGCGAGGCGTCGGGAGCGCGAGATCCGGCTCGGCGCCGAGGACTACGCCGACGAGGTCCTCGCCAACCTGGAGGACAACCTCGGCAAACTGCTGGAAGCCGTGCAGCGCGGACGCTCCAAGCTGCAAGGTGTCCAGGAACAATAACAGGCGGTAAACTGGTGCCATGCAAAACCGTATCCCCCTCAGAAAGCCCGGAGCCGAGGTCGGAGACAGGCACGACCTGCACGCCGACTTTGTGGTCGACCCGTTCGACCTCTACGGCCGCCACCACGAGGTAACGTCCGCCGAGGCGGACGTCGGCGTCACCAAGGTCTCGGACGGCCTGCACCTGGACCTGAAAGTCAAGACCACCGTGGCCACCACCTGCGACAGGACGCTGGAGCCGACCGAGGTCGTGCTCGAGTTCGGCGATTCGGAGCTTCTGGCCGGCGCCGACGACGAGGAGCTCGGCGTCGACGACTGGACGCTGGACCTCGGGCGCTACGCGGCCCGGGCCCTGCCCAACGAGGTCCCGATGCAGGTGTTCAAAGAGGGCACTGAACCCGTGAGGCCTGAAGACGACGAGGACGGGGTAGACCCGCGCTGGCGGGGTCTCGACGGCATATCCGTCTCTTTCTAGGCTTCAGGTTTCAGGTTTCAGGCATCAGGGGTGCCTGGCGTGGCGGAGTAGCGACCACGCGGCCCTGAAGCCCGAGAGCCTCCGAAGGAGGCGGCCGGTAGCCTGAAGCCTAGAAAAGTGGTCCGGGGTGGGGAAGTAGGTTATATTCTCGACCGGCTCGCGCGGACCTTGACGGGCCGATCCGAGAGAAGACAGTGGAGGTAGCATCATGGCCGTACCGAAGAAGAAGACGTCCAAGGCGCGCAAGAACCAGCGCCGGGCCCACCACGCGCTTGCCGGCCCGGGCCTGCAGGCGTGTCCCAACTGCGGGGAGCCGCACCTCTCGCACCGCGTCTGCGGAAACTGCGGGTTCTACAAGGGCCGCACCGCGGTCGCCCTGGAA
>CAXTDD010000720.1:0-2080 GCA_964242955.1 uncultured Rubrobacteraceae bacterium
TGATAAAGGTCGTCGCTCCCAACGTCGCCCTGAGGGTCATCGACCGCGCCATTCAGGCCTTCGGCGGCGCCGGCGTCTCGGGGGACGTCCCGCTGGCGCACATGTGGGCGGGGGCGCGCACGTTGCGCCTGGCCGACGGCCCCGACGAGGTGCACCGGGCCGCCGTCGCCCGCCTGGAGCTCAAGAAGGAGCGCAAGGCGGGCATCGAACAGTCCTACGGATACTAGCAACGGGGGAGGGCAGCCGTGGCGGAAACCGTGAGCGCGGCCGTCGGGGACGGACCGGAGCGATGCGACGGGAGAGACCATGCCGGCTGACCCGGTAACCATCGAGATCCGCGAGGGCGAAGGCTTCGACGTGGGGGGGATCGAGCGCCTCCTCAGGGAGCGCGTGGAGGGGCTGCCTGACGGCGATCTCGCGGTGCGGCAATTCCCTTCCGGGTCCTCCAACCTGACGTACCTGCTCAAGATGGGGGACTGGAAGGGCGTGCTGCGCCGACCGCCCCTCGGGCCCGTGCCCGCCAAGGCTCACGACATGGGCCGCGAGTTCGGCGTCGTCGCCCGGCTGCACGAGGTCTACCCCCTGGCCCCCGAGCCCCACTTTTTCTGCGACGCGGAGCAAGTCATCGGCGCGCCCTTCTTCGTCATGGAATACCGCGACGGCACGGTGTTGGATAAGGTCTTGCCCCCAGCGGTAGAGGCCACGGGAGATCTCTGTCGCGGGGTGTCCGAGACGGTCGTGGATACGCTGGTCGACCTGCACGCCGTCGACCCGCGCGGGGCGGGGCTTGGAGATATAGGACAGCCCGAGGGATTCCTGGAACGTCAGGTGGAGGGTTGGGCGTCGCGCTACGACAGGGCGAAGACGGACGAGGTTCCCGGGGTGGATTCGTTGGTGGAATGGCTCCGCGCGAACGTGCCCGGGAGCCCCGCCGCCACCATCATCCACAACGACTACAAGCTCAACAACCTGGTCTTGAACCCAGATGACCTGACCGAGGTCCGCGCCGTCCTGGACTGGGAGATGGCGACGGTCGGCGACCCCCTCTTCGACCTCGCCATCTCTCTTTCCTACTGGGTGGAATCCGAGGATTCGGAGGAGCTGAAAGCGGGTCTGCCGACCGTGACCTCCGCCTCGCCGCACTTCTTCACGAGGGGGGAGTTCATGGAGCGCTACGCCCGCCGGAGCGGGCGGGACCTCTCGCGCATGGATTGGTACATGACCTTCGCGTACTTCAAGATGGCCGTGATAGCCCAGCAGATCTACGCCCGCTGGAAGAAGGGGCAGACCAGGGACCCGCGCTTCGCCGCCCTGGGCTCGGGGGTCCGCTTCATGCTCCTCCACGCCAGGGAACTGGCGCGGGAGGCCTTAGTGGACGCGAGGGATGGCGCCCACAAGGTGCGCGGCCCGGCGGTATCCGGTGCCGTCCGATCCGTCGCCCCTCCATTCGGGCCGCCGGAGATCCAGGCCACCAGAAAAGAGACCGAAAGGAAGACGCGGATGCTCAGATGGGAAGTACAGGAACTGGGCGAGCCCACGGAAGCGTTGAGCCTGATCGACGCCGATCCCCCACAACCCGGACGGGGCGGGGTCACGATAGAGGTGCGGGCGGCGGCGCTCAACTTCTTCGACGTCCTGCTGTGCCGGGGCGAGTACCAGGAGAAGCCGCCGCTGCCCTTCACCCCGGGGGCCGAGATCTCCGGCGAGGTCGTGGCCGCCGGGGAGGAGAGCGGCCTGGAGGAGGGACAGCGGGTGATGGCCCTGGTCGCCCCGCCCCGCGGCGGCCTCTCCGAGCAGGTCGCCGCCGGGGCCGCGAACGTGTTCCCCATCCCCGAGCAGATGTCCTTCGAGAGCGCGGCGGCCATCCCCATAACGTACGGTACGGCCCATTTCGGCTTGCATCGCCGGGCCGCCCTTACGGAGGGAGAGACGGTGTTGGTGCACGCCGGATCGGGCGGCGTGGGCTCGGCCGCGATACAACTCGCCAAGGCCGCCGGGGCGCGGGTCATCGCCACGGCCGGCGGCCCGGAGAAGGTGGAGGTCTGCCGGGATCTGGGCGCCGACCTTGCTATCGACTACC
>CAXTDD010000721.1:0-2074 GCA_964242955.1 uncultured Rubrobacteraceae bacterium
TGGGGATCAGGTCGTAGCGGCGCTTGAGTTGGACGTCTATCTGGCGGTAGGCCTCCTCGGTGTCGTTCTTGCGCCGCACCAGCCCGTTGTAGGTGACGATCGCGAAGATCACGAGCACCACCAGAACGATTATCAGGATGATCGTCGCTATGCCCAACTGGTACCTCCGCGATAAGTATCCGCCACGACCATTATATTAGAGGTTTCAGGCTACGGGCATCAGGTCGCCTCCTGCGGAGGCTTTCAGGGGTGGGCAAGCGGGACCCCGCGCCGTGAAGCACCCCTGATGCCTGAAACCTGGCGCCTACTCCCTGAATTCCAGCCTGTTTCCGAACAGGTCCTCCCCGTAGAACCTGCGCAGCGGCGCGAGCTCGTCGTCCCACCGGACCGGAAGGCCCTCCGCCCTCATCTTCTGCGCCAGTTCGTCGAGAGAAGCGGCGACGAGGGCCGGGTGGGCTTTTCTGCTCGCGTTGAAAGGTTCTTCGACGCCCAGGTGGAGTTGTCGTCCGTCCGGCATCCTGAACCACGCGCCGCCCCTGGCGGCGAGTTTCGCGGGTTTTTCCAGTTCTTCCAGGCCCAGCAGGCCGGAGTAGAAGGCGCGGGCTTCGTCCTCTCTCCCGGCCGGCATCGCCACCTCGACGTGATCCAGCGCCTCTATCATCGGACCGGCTCCTCGATTACCCTCGCGACGTCCACAGGCTATCATGGTCGCAGAAGGGAGCCGCCCTGCCCGAGTACGATCCTCTGGCCGACCTCTACGACCTCGAGTACGCCCACGACTACGACGTCCCCTTCTGGCTGGCCCTGGCCGAAAGGGAGGAGGGCCCGATCGTGGAGTGGGGCGCCGGAACCGGGCGCATAGCCGTTCCTCTTGCTGGAGCGGGACACGACGTGACGGCGGTCGAGCTCTCCGGGCGGATGGCGGCGAAGGGACGCGGTAAGGAAGCGGGCGTGGAGTGGGTCGTGGGCGACATGCGTACCGCGGAGCCGGGGCGCCGCTTCGGCCTCGCCATCTGCGCCTTCAACTCGCTGCTGTGCCTGCTCGCCCCGGAGGACGTGCTGGCTTTTCTGCGCAACGCTTACGCGCACCTCCTGCCCGGCGGCCTGCTCGGCATCGAGGTCTCGGCGTTCTCGCCCGGAGAACTGGCCGAAGCGGCGCGCGGCTCCGGCCTCCAGCACGACTTCACCCGGGGGACGCCCGACGGATGGTTCGACCGCCTCTCCGTCTCGCGATACGACGCCGCATCACGGATCATGGAGATGCGGCTGTTCTACGAGCTGTACGCCGAGGACGGGAAGCCGGTGGTCCGCCGCGCCCACGACCTCTCCATCCGCATCACCGGCCACGACGAGCTCACGCCCATGCTGCGCCGCGCGGGCTTCGAGGTCGAGGCGGCGTACGGCGGGTTCCAGGGCGAACCGTTCGGGGCGGGGCGGGATCACCTGGTAGCACTCGCCCGCCGCCCGTGATGCCGCGCCTTGCGGTGAAACAGGATGCTAGACTGCCGATGTTCGTCGTACCTACGAAGCGCGTGGCAGAACCTGGAGGAGGATGAAAAGTGGCCGGGCGGCCCACCCCAACCGCTGCCATTCTCCCTGGTGACGTCGGGAGATCCACACCGCCACGGAAGCATCTTGCCCCGGGGACGGAGGTCATCCTGCAGCGTCCCAGCGGGTTTCGCCCGAAGGACCCGCCAACGAAGGCGCCTCGGTGAGCGGGGACGGGACGGGAGAGAAGATCGAACAGGATCCTAGCGTGCCAGGGACCTCCGGCCCTTCGGGGGAAGCGTCAGGGCAGCACGGGCGGGGGCTTGTGTTTTGGATCGTGGCGGGCGGCCTGATCTTCTCGGTTGCGGGCTTCGTCACGCTGGCCGGGTTTGCCGTGGTCTTGTTCCGGGGCTCTTTCGCCCTGCCCGACATACCCTCCAGGGTGCCCGAGGTGGTCGGGCAGCGGGGTGATGAGGCAGAACGGACCCTGAGGTCGGAGGGCTTCAGGATCAAGCGCGTACCCGGGCGAGGCTCCGAAGTGGAGGCCGGTACGGTGGTGGATCAAGACCCCGCCGCCGGCCGCTTC
>CAXTDD010000722.1:0-2073 GCA_964242955.1 uncultured Rubrobacteraceae bacterium
GCGTCGCCTCCACGCTGGGGCGCCCGATCTCGGCCTTCAGCGCCTCGGGCGTGTCCTCGGCCACGATCTTGCCGCGGTCGATGATCCCGACCCGGTCGGCCAACACGTCAGCTTCTTCGAGGTACTGCGTCGTCAGAAATACCGTGACGCCCTCGTCCCTGGCGAGCCGGCTGACCTCGCTCCACAAAGCACTGCGGCTCTGCGGGTCGAGGCCCGTCGTCGGCTCGTCCAGAAACAGTATCCGCGGTTCATGCACCAGAGCGAGCGCGAGGTCGAGCCTGCGCTTCATCCCGCCGGAGTAGCCGCGCACCCGCCTGTCGGCCGCCTCCTGCAACCCGACCCGCTCCAGCAGCGCGTTACCCCGCTTCTTGCGGTCCGGGCGCGAGATACCGTGCAACGCGGCCTGCAGGTTCAGGTGCTCCCGGCCGGTCAAAAAAGGGTCGAGCGCCGCTTCCTGCAGCGCCGCCCCGATGGAAGCCCTCACCTGCGGCCCCTCTTTGACGATGTCGTAGCCGGCCACCCTGGCGGTCCCACCCGTGGGCGGCAGCAGGGTCGTCAGCATCAGGACCGTGGTGGATTTTCCCGCGCCGTTCGGGCCGAGAAAGCCGTAGACCTCGCCGGGTTCGACGCGCAGGTCGATGCCGTCCACGGCCCGCGGGCCCTTCTTGAACTCCCTGACGAGCCCCTCGACTATTATCCCGCGGTCGCGCTCCACTAGGCCTTCACCCTGAGACCCGTAAGCTTCTCGCTCTCTTCCCACAGCCTGCGTCGTGCGGCCGGATCGTTGGCGATATTCTCCGGCTCGACGGGCTTGCGGTCGGCGTAGTACCGGCCGCTCGCGCCCTCCACCTCAGGCGATGAGGCGAGCCAGATCACGGTGTCAGCCCCCTGCTCGGGGCTCCTCATAAACGGCTTGGAGATTCGGAACAAAATGGTCATCGGCCCCGAGTTGTTCATGCCGAACCTGGTGTTGACGGCCCCGGGGTGCATGCAGGTGGCCGTAACACCAGTCCCCTTCAGCCGCTCCGCCAGCTCGTAGGTGAACAGAATGTTGGCGAGCTTGGTCATCCCGTAGACCGGAAAACCCCTGTACTTCTTCTCGGACTGCAGGTCGTCGAAGTCGATGTTGCCCCCCCGCTCGGCCTCCGAGGAGACGGTGACGACCCTGCTCGGCGCGCTTCCCTCCAGGAGATCCCGCAGCAGGTTGGTCAGCAGGAACGGTGCCAGGTGGTTCGTGGCGAATGTCGTCTCGAGGCCATCTACGGTCTCGGTCCTCTTGCTCTGTACGAGCCCGGCGTTGTTGACGAGTACGTCGAGCCTGTCGTAGCGTTTCTTGAACTCCTCGGCGAGAAGGCGCACCTCCGCCTGGGATGCGAGGTCCGCGAGCGCCAGGTCCACCCGGCCTCCAGTCTGGGCCCGGATCTCCGCCGCAGCCTTCTCGCCCCGCTCGCGGTTGCGACCCGTTATGACGACATCGGCCCCCATCGCGGACAGCGCAGTCGCCGTGGCCTTACCGATGCCGGACGTCCCGCCCGTGACCAACACGGCCTTCCCTTCCATCCCGCTGGATGTCTCCAACTCATCTCCTCTTGCTTCATATCGACCTGAAAGACTTGCGAGCGCCTTGAGTCTATACCCTCATCCACTGCACAACCCCGAGTTTCGTCGCCGCGCCGCGAAACGTCCGTAACCGGGCCCACGCTCCACCCCGGCCTCCTTCCGTTGTCGGACTCCCATCACGGGCGTTCCGGCGACCGACTCTCAGGGTCGAGCGTCGCGAGCGTCCCGACGGCCACGGCCCACGTGGCGACGTGCTCGGCCATGAGCACGAGTACGGCGGGGACGGTCGTCCCGGGCATGGAAGGCGCCAAGATCAGGAGCACGTTCGGGACCAGAGAGAGCACCAGCACCACGGCGGCGACCCGCCGGAACAACCGCACTGGACGTTGCGAGAAGCGGAGGATCAGGGCGAACACCACCACGGCGCCCGTCATCCCCACGACGGTGAAGAACACCGTGGGCGCAACGCCCAGAGGCACCACACCCTCCCCGATACCGAACACCGACACCGCC
>CAXTDD010000723.1:0-2071 GCA_964242955.1 uncultured Rubrobacteraceae bacterium
TTATCGTGCAGCATCCTCTGGAATCCGCTGCCGGCCCGGCCAGCCTGCTGTTTGGCCTGGTTGCCGATCTGGCCCGCCTTCTCGCGCGTCCGGCTGCCGAGGTCGCTCGCCTTGTCGTGGGCCTGGGTGGCGGTCTCCCCGACCTTGTCCCTGGCGCGCCCGAGGGCCTCGCCCGCCGGGGAGTCGTCCGTCCCTTCGTGCCCGTTCGCTAGCGGGTACTCGGCGACCTCGGGGGCGTACTCGTTGGTGATGCGGTAGTCCTCCGCCCGGTAACGCGGCTGCGAAGTGTTCTGCTGGCGCGCGCTCATCAGGAGCCAGCCGAGGCCGATGCCCGTCAGGGCCGCCGGCAGGGGGTTGGCCCTGATGGTGTCCACGAATCCGGAGCCCGCTTCCTGGGCTTTGCCCACCGTTGCCTCCTTGACCTTGTCCTTGGCCTGATCCTTGAGGTTCTGCGGTGAGAGCCTCTCCTGGATGGAGTCCACCGTCTCGCTCATGTCGGCCCTGGTGCGCTCGATCTCGACCCTGCTCACATCGACCCTGTCGACTTCTATCCTGTCGACTTCTACCTCATCGACTTCCGTCCCCTCGCGAACCTTGGGGTCCATCGCCGGGTCCGGGTCGAAGGCGTCGGTGGCCGGGTCGAACCCGGGCTGTCCGCCGCCGAGCGGGTCCCGCCCTACCTGGTCTGGTCTTTGATCCATTGTCCATCCTCCTTTAGCGTCTCTATCGTTTGCGTGGGCGCCGCGCCTTCCCTGTTTAATGCCTCCATCGTCCGCGTGGGCGCCAAGTCTTCCTGCTTGAGGGCGTCGAGGCCCTTCTTGACGAGGAGGTAGCCGATTCCCACCACCACGAGCCCGACCAAAAGGGCCGCGAGCCAGAGGGGCAGGAAGGTGTCCAATATTACGATGACCGCGGCGAGTATCGCCAGCAGCCCCGCGTAGGCCAGAACGCCCCCCGCCGCCAGAAAGCCCACGTCCTTGCCAACCCGCGAGGCCTTCTCGCCCATCTCCGTCTTGGCGACGTCCACGACCCGCGAGGCCTTCTCGCCCATCTCCGTCTTGGCGAGGTCCACCTCCAGGCGGACGAGCGTGGAGGTCTCCTTCGCGAGCTCGGAGAAGAGTTCCCCGAGCGAGCGGTCGTCCCTGCCGTTCTTGCTCTGCACCGGAACCTCCTAGAGATCCCGGGGGGACACGGGACGGTCCACCACGTCCGCGGGCTGACCGGCTACCGAGGGGCGCTCGGTGATCGTGGTGCGTCCCGTCGCCGCGGCGTACTCGTCGCCCGGGGGGAGCGCCGCGACCGGCCGGCCGTTGCCCCCGGAGGCCGCCTCCTGGGAGGAGCTCTTCAGGAAACGCGCGCCGAGGAAACCGAGCGCCACGGCACCGCCCAGGAAGAGCGCCGGCCTGCTGCGGCCGAAGCCCCGGACCTCGTCCATCATCTCGTCCACGTCCGTCTCGCGCAGGTAGCCGGAGACCCGCTCGACCCCGTCTGAGGCCTTGTCCGCGTACTGGGCGACCGGCTCCTGGCCCTGCTTACGCAACTGCTGGGCGGTCTCCCTCAGCGCCGTCTGTATGGGCGTCAGCCGCTGGGCGGCCTCGTGCTTCTGGTTGGACAACTGGGTCTTGACCTGCTCTCCACCCCTGCCCGCGAGCTCGCCCGCCTGCTGCCGGGCCTGCTGGGTCAACTGCTGCCCCTGCTGCTTTGCCTGTGCCTTGGCCTCGCCGGTGCCCCCGGACGTGCCGCCAGAATTCCTCTCCACAATCCTTCTCCTTCCAGTCGTTTCCCGCTACTCAAGGCCCACCAGAGGGCCCTCGATGGCCTTACGAACCCGCCCCGTCTCAGAACAGGAGCAACCCGAGGTTCGCGAGGACGGTCAGTCCCACGCTCAAGACCACGCTGATCAGCACCCAGAACAGGCACCCTCCAGGAACCCGTATCACCTAGACCCGCCTCTCTTCTCGGGCTCGCCGGCCTCGCCTGAACCGGCGGCGAAAGACAAACGGGGCCGGGGGAACATTGAGACCCCCGCCCCCCGCCCAACCCGTTTGGAGTTATTAAACGCCCACGGCCC
>CAXTDD010000724.1:0-2069 GCA_964242955.1 uncultured Rubrobacteraceae bacterium
GGCCCTTGGTGCGGCCCGGGCCGCGCGGTTGGCCGCGGGAACCCATGGGTTGGAAGCGCGTGTCGAGGTGGACCCCGAGGAGGTATAGAAGAGGTGGCGTTGGAGATCAAGACGTTCGGAGACCCGGTACTGAAGACCCGGTCGGCACCGGTCAAAGAGTTCGACGATACCCTGCTGCGCCTGACCGAAGAGATGCTCGACACGATGCGCGAGCGCGAAGGTGTCGGCCTCGCGGCCAACCAGGTGGGACGCCTGAGGCGCGTCCTGGTGGCCGCCATCGAGGACGACGAGTACGCGGTCGTCAACCCCGTCATCGAGTCCGCTTCCGACGAGACCGACGCCGGTTCGGAAGGGTGCCTCTCCATCCCCGGCATCCAGGTCGAGGTCGAGCGGCCGACCGCCGTGACCGTCTCGGGCTTGGACCCTTCCGGCGAGCCGGTCCGCCTCCAGGCCGAGGGCCTGCTGGCGCGGGTGCTGCAGCACGAGATAGACCACCTGAACGGCGTCCTGATCCTGGACCGCACCGATAGGGAGTCGCGCAAGGCCGCCCTGCGCGAGTGGCGCGAGCGCCTCCTCGCCCAGAACGCCTGAAGCCCGGTTTCAGGCAGCAGCAAGAACGTCGTGTACGGTGGTCGCCAACCTGAAACCCTCGGAAGAGGTGGCTCTTTTCTTATGAACTCCGCTGTGAGGATTCCGACGCTTTGAAGGTTGCCTTCGCCGGCACCCCGGACTTCGCCGCCACCATTCTGCGCGGCATCGTCGAGTCCCCGCACGAAGTCGGGCTCGTCATCTCTCAACCCGACCCCCGCAAGGGCCGCGGCCGGAAAACGACCCCAACCCCCGTCGCCACCCTGGCCCGCTCGGAGGACCTGCCGCTCTCCCAACCGGCCCGCATAGGCGAGGTCGCGGCCCGGATCTCCGAAAACGACGCCCTCGTGGTCGCCGCCTACGGCCAGATCCTGCGCGCCGACACCCTCTACGCCGCCCCACTGGGCGCCTGGAACGTCCACGCCTCCCTCCTCCCGAAATACCGCGGCGCGGCCCCCATAGAACGCGCCATCATGAACGGCGAAAAGGAGACCGGCGTCACCATCATGCAAATGGACGAAGGACTGGACACGGGCCCTGTCGCCCTGCAACGAACCGTCCCGATACCTGCGGACTCGACCGGGGGTGAACTTACCGAAACGCTGGCAGACGTCGGTGCTAAAGCTGTGGTAGAGGCTTTGACCTTGCTGGAACATTCGGACCTAACCCTGTCGCAACAGGATAGTCTTGTTGCTACCTATGCGGCTAAACTGCTGGATGAGGAGAGGGTAATCCGGTGGGGCGGTAAGGCGGAGGAGGTGCGCGATCTTGTTCGGGCTCTGGCGCCGAGGATCGGGGCCAGGACGTTCCATCCGGCCGTCCAGGGACCCGTGAAGATCTGGCGCTCCAGGGTGCACGAAGCAACTGAAACCGGGACGACACCGGGCTGTATCATCGCTGAGAGTGGGCGTCTGATGGTGGAGTGCGGGGTCGGGATGCTCGAAATTTTGGAGATGCAGGCACCGGGAGGGCGTCGTGTCTCCGCACGGGATTACCTGCTCGGTAACGACCTCAAAGGGACGTTCGAGGCCTGAGATGCCGGCGCAGAAACAGGCCTGGCGGGTGCCGCGTGCCGGATGCTGAGATCGGAGCAAGATGCCAGTGACGGTGCTAAACTTCGGCGGTTATGCAGGGTCCACGCCACGGGGAGGAGGCCCAGATCAGAGAGCCCGAGATCACCACACAGACACCTCAACCGGAGGTCGAGGTTCAGGAAATAGGCCTCGAAGAGCAGATGAGGGTCGTGATCGTGGGGGCCGGCGGTTTCGGGCGGGTGGCGCTGGCCGTTCTGCTGTCCGGGGGGTTCGGGGATCGGGTGCTGGGGTTCTACGACGACGCGCACCCGGCGTTGTCGGGGAGGGTGCGAGGATACCCGGTGCTCGGGGACGTGGAGAACTTGAAGAGCATGCTGTCCGTTGAGCCGGTGCACGTGGTCGTGGCGATCACGGACAACGTCGCGCGGCTGCGGGTGGCGAACACCC
>CAXTDD010000725.1:0-2069 GCA_964242955.1 uncultured Rubrobacteraceae bacterium
ATCATGGTGGCCGCCTTCATCTTTATCCTGGGCTCCCTGGCGTCGGCGCTGGCCACCGGGGTCGTGTTTTTGGCGGTCGCGCGGTTCGTGCTCGGGCTCGCCGTCGGCGGCGCCGGGATGGTGGTGCCCGTCTACATAGCCGAAGCCTCGCCGAGCAACATCCGCGGGTCGCTCGTCTCGCTGCAGCAGTTCCTTATCACCGTCGGGATCCTGCTCTCTTACCTGATCAACTACCTCCTCGCCGGCGCCGAAGCCTGGCGCCTGATGCTCGGCCTGGGCGTCGTCCCGGCCGCCGCGCTCCTGATCGGCATGTTCTACTTGCCAGAGAGCCCCAGGTGGCTCATGAGCGTCGGACGGCAGGACGAGGCCAGATCTGTCCTGAGGCGTTCGCGCGGCTCGGACGAGGAGGTGGACGAGGAGTTGGGCGCCATCTCCAGCCAGGAGACCGCCGAGGAGCGGACCACGTACCGGGACCTGCTCAAGCCGCGCTACCGGCCCGCGGCGACGGTCGGGGTCGGGGTGGCGTTCGTCAACCAGATGGTCGGCGTCAACGCGGTGATCTACTACGCACCCACGATCCTCCGGGACGCCGGCTTCGGCTCCTCGGGCGCCATCCTGGCGACGACGGGCATCGGGCTCGTCAACTGCATCGTCACGGGCATAGCCCTGCTCTCCATCGACCGCATCGGGCGCAGGCCCCTGCTCCTGGTCGGCACCGCCTGCGTCACGGTCAGCCTGATCGTGCTCGGCGCCGCCTACCTCTTGCCGGAGAGCTCCGGCGGCCTCCTGAACGTCATCCTGGTCGGAGGCCTTATGGTCTACATCGCCGGGTTCGCGGCCTCGCTCGGCATCGGCATCTGGCTTATAAACTCCGAGATCTACCCGCTGGAGATCCGGGGCAAGGGCTCCGCGGCGGGCAGCATCACCCACTGGACGCTAGACATGGTCATAGCCTTCACCGTCCTGACGCTTATCAACACGATCACCGAGACCGGCACGTTCTGGCTCTACGCCTTCTTCGGCCTCATCGGCCTGTTCTTCTTCTACCGCGTCGTCCCCGAGACCAAGGGCCGCAGCCTGGAAGAGATCGAGTCCGACATGAAGGGCCGCGCCGTGGAGAGTACCCCCGAGACCGCGAACAGGTAAGGCCTCCCGGTGAACAAGGGCATGACCGGCCCGCGCCCGGACCCGACGCCTGAGCCGCCGGCGTTTCCTGGGCCTCGGGGCGGCGGGGCTCTTCGTCGGCTGCGGCGCGCGGCCGCGGTTCCACTTCACGCCGGGGGAGGGGTGGATCAACGACCCCAACGGCCTTGTCTTTTTCGACGGCGAGTACCACCTGTTCTTCCAGCACAACCCCTCGGGGGATACCTGGGGGAACATAAGCTGGGGGCACGCCGTCAGTTCGGACCTGGCGCGGTGGGAGGAGTTGCCGGTCGCGCTGAAGCCGGACGACCTCGGCCTGATCTGGTCCGGCAGCGCCGTCGTGGACGCTGACGGCACGAGCGGCTTCTTCGACGGCAACCCTGGCCTGGTCGCCCTCTACACGAACGCCAGCGGCAAGGACTACGAGGATCAGGCCCAGAGCCTCGCCTACAGCCGCGACCGCGGCCGAACCTGGACGAAGTACGCCGATAACCCCGTCATCCCCAACCCGGACAACCCGGACTTCCGCGTCAAGGCGTACGCGGCGGGCGGGGAGGCCAGGTTCATCTCTTTCGAGGCCTACGAGATGGACTCCGTTCAAGCCTGAAACCGTCTCCGGCGGTGCCCGACGGTTTTTGGGCGTCCCCGATCTTCGCGTCGCTGGATGTGGATGCGGGCGGCGCCCTCGGAGACATAGGGCATGCCGTGGCTGGTGGGACCACAGGCAGGCCACAGTCCTATGCTGTATCGGGCAACGTGCGCCGGCTTTTTTAACGCTCCCGGATAGCCGCCGGTCTGTTTGACCATCCGTGATGCGGCTGTATGCTATGCGCTTGATGCGACGCTCGACGAATCGCCGCCCGGGAAGACCGGGGTATCCATGTCCATCTCTGCGTCCGGCCGGGCGGGGGCGGGTAGGCCTGCGC
>CAXTDD010000726.1:0-2060 GCA_964242955.1 uncultured Rubrobacteraceae bacterium
GCCCTGGACGTCGAATGGTCGCTGGAGGCCGGCCGGTGATGCGCTCACAGAGCGAGGCGAGGGCCGCACAGGAGCGCCAGCGCCTGACCGACGGGCAGGTCCAGTCCCTCGCCGGCTACGGGCGGGAGCGGCGGCTGGAAGAAGGCGAGTTCCTGTTCGACGAGAAGGCCGCGGTCGACAGCTTCTACGTCGTGCTGGAGGGCGGGGTCAGCATCTCGCGCCTCGGCGACAACGAGGAGGCGCCGTTCCTCGTCCACCGCGCCGGGGAGTTCACCGGCGGCCTCTCGGTCTTGACGGGCAAGTCCTCCGTCCACCGCGCCCGGGCGGTCGTCCCGAGTCGGGTGCTGGAGATAGACTCCGATGTCTTCCGCCGCGTGGCCTTCGAGCGGCCCGACGTGGCCGACGTCTTCATCTCGGGTCTCGCCCGCCGCATGCGCGCCACCCAAAGGGCCTTCCGCCAGAACGAGAAGCTCGCGGCTTTGGGCCGGCTCTCCGCGGGCCTCGCCCACGAGCTCAACAACCCCGCCGCCGCGGCCAGCCGGGCCTCCGGAGATCTCCGCACCGCCATCCTCGAAGCCCAACTCGGCGCGCTGGAGCACGACGGACGGTTCTCGCCCGACGCCGGGGAGAGGCTGGCCGCCCTCCACCGGGAGCTGTCCCGCAGGCCCGCGGTCGCCCTCGACCCGCTGGAACGGGGCGACGCGGAGGACGGGCTCGCCCTGTGGCTCGAAGACCGCGGCGTGGACGAGGCCTTCGACCTCGCCCCCATCCTCGCCGCGGCGGGCGTGGAGGAGGAAGATCTCGAAGGCCTGTGCTCCGTAGTTGACGAGAAGGGTGTGGCGGGCGCGGTCCGGTGGCTGGCGAAGACGCTGGAGCTTACCGGCCTCGCGGACGAGGTCTCCATCAGCGCGAGACGCATCTCCGAGCTCGTCGGCGCGGTAAAGGGCTACACGTACATGGACCGCGCGGGCCCGCCCGGGGTGGACGTTTCAGAGGGTCTGGAGAACACGGTCACCATCATGGGCCACAAGCTCAAGGGCGTCGACGTGAGGCGGGACTACGAGGACGGCCTGCCCGACGTGCCGGGCAACGGCGGGGAGCTCAACCAGGTGTGGACCAACCTCATAGACAACGCCGCCGACGCCGTCGCGGGCGACGGAACCCTGGAGTTGCGGGCCTTTCGGGACGGGGAGACCGTCGTGGTGGAGGTGGCCGACGACGGGCCGGGGATACCGCGGGAGGCCGAGGGCCGGATCTTCGAGCCGTTCTTCACGACCAAGCCCGTCGGGTCGGGGGCCGGCCTCGGGCTCGACGCGGTACGCCGGATCGTCACCGGGCACGGCGGGGAGGTGTCCATGAGCACGGGACCCGAAGGGGCGCGCTTCACCGTCCGATTGCCAATCGAAGTCGCAGAAGAGAACGGAGGGTAGCGGGATGTCGCGATCAGAGGTGTACGAGCAGATCTGCTCGGAGCGGCGGGAGGTAAACACGCGGGTGTTGAAGCAGGTGGTCTCGCTCGCGGTCGAGATAGCGCGCGAGGGACGGGAGGGGCGCAAGATCGGCACGCTCTTCGTCGTCGGCGACTCGGGGGAAGTGATGCGGCGCTCGAAGCCCATGATCCTGGACCCCTTGCAAGGCCACCCGGAGGAGGACAGGTACGTAGAAGACCCTAACGTGCGCGAGACGATAAAAGAACTCGCCCAACTCGACGGCGCCTTCGTCGTCTCCAACGCCGGCGTCGTGCTCTCGGCGGCCCGCTACATCGACGCCGCCTCAGACAGCCTGGACCTCCCTTTGGGTCTCGGCAGCCGCCACATGGCCGGCGCCTCCATCTCGCACCAGACGGATGCCGTCTCGGTCGTAGTCTCCGAGAGCTCGATGGTCCGGATGTTCGACGACGGGGAGCTCGTCTCCGAGATAGTGCCGGAGCTGTGGATGATCGACGGCTACAGAAGCCGCCTCGAAGGCCAGACCCGGACCCGCCAGGAAGAGGAAGTCACGGTGATCTCGCGTGCAGAGTAGGGCCGCCGAAGTCCTCGACTTCTGGTTCGGCCACGAGG
>CAXTDD010000727.1:0-2060 GCA_964242955.1 uncultured Rubrobacteraceae bacterium
GTCATGATCGCCTCGCTCGAGCCGGAGAGCCGGAGGGTCAGAAGGTGATCGAGCTCGACGTGCAGTCCCAGGAGTCGGCGGACGCCGGCAGGTAGCACACCTGTCCTTTGCATCTCGTAACCCGAAATCGAACACGTCTTTGACGAAAGGAGAAACGGCATGACCACTCTCAACGGAGGCACCCCGATCGCGCTCATCACCGGCGGAAGCCGGGGGTTGGGCAGGAACATGGCCGAGAGCGTCGCCGC
The DNA here is from genome assembly GCA_964242955.1 of uncultured Rubrobacteraceae bacterium. Lineage (GTDB taxonomy): Bacteria > Actinomycetota > Rubrobacteria > Rubrobacterales > Rubrobacteraceae > Rubrobacter_D. Next base: position 249 of record CAXTDD010000727.1, read on the forward strand.
CCACGGCGTCGACGTCATCCTCACCTACCGCTCCAACAAAGAAGAGGCCGACCGGGTCGTCTCGGAGATAGAGTCCGTCGGCCGCCGCGCCGCCGCCCTGCAACTGGACGCGGGCGACGCCTCGACCTTCGACGACTTTGCCGGGAGCGTCCGGGGCGTGTTGGGCGACTGGGGGGCCGAGCGGTTCAACTTCCTCGTCAACAACGCCGGCGTCGGCGTCAACGCCCCCGTCGCCGAGACCACCGAGGAGCAGTTCGACAGCGTCATGAACATTCACGTCAAGGGGACGTTCTTCCTGACCCAGAAGCTCCTGCCGCTCATGGCCGACGGCGGGAGCGTCTTGAACTTGTCCAGCGGTCTGGCGCGCTTCACGTACCCGGGCATGGGGGCCTACGCCGCGTCCAAGGGGGCCGTGGAGGTGCTGACGCGCTACATGGCCAAAGAGTTCGGGGAGCGCGGCATCACGGTCAACGTCCTCGCGCCCGGGGCGATCGAGACCGACTTCGCGGGCGGCGCGGTGCGCGACGACCCGGAGAGCAACAAGATGGTGGCCTCCCTGACGGCGCTGGGACGGGCCGGCCTGCCCGACGACATAGGGGGCGTGGTGGCGTCGCTGCTGTCGCCCGAGATGCACTGGGTGACCGCCCAGCGCATCGAGGCCTCCGGCGGCCAGAGCCTGTAGGCGCGTTGGAAGAGGAGTCGGGGTGTCCGGCCGGGACGCGAGATCCCGGTCGGCGCCACCTGACCGCGTACGACGCAGAGAGGAGACGCGATGCCCGTCACATCCGAAGCCCGCGTGCGGACGGAGAAGGCCGACCGCTACGCCAACCGCCTGAGCAAGCACTTCGGCCACAAGATCCGGGCCGAGTGGACGCCGCCGGAGGGCCTGCTCGAGTTCCCCGAGCTCGGCACCTGCCGCCTGGCGTCGAGCCCCACGGAGCTGATCTTGAAGGCCGAGGCCCCGGACGCCGAGACGCTGGGCAAATTGGAGAGGGTCGTCGGCTCCCACCTGGAGAGGTTCGGTACGCGCGACGGCCTGACGGTCGGTTGGGAGACGGAGGGCATGCGGCGGGACCTGTACGCATGACCGCCGAGCCGACGGTACTCGCAGACCCCGGGGCCGTACCCCGTCCGCGTCTGCGCCGGCAGACAAAACCGGCCGCCGCGACGTTCGGAGTCGGGGCAGTGAAGCTTTTTCCTGCGAGAACCCTCACGAAAATCACAGGCTGGCCCAAGACTGGTGACAGACACTCGTATCGCGACGGGGACGTCCGTTCGCTCCCTGCACGACCCGAGAGGGACGAACGACGTGGGAGCATCCCGGGTGGTGCCCGTGCCGGTTCGTACGGAGAAAAACCGATAGAGACCACAGGGAGGTACGGATGCGAGAGGCAGATAGTCCTCTAGAAAAGGACAACCCCTTCGGCGGGGAGGTGTCGCGCCGGCGCCGCCCCGCGAACGGAAAACAAAGAAAGGAGGCGATGACGATGGACACGAAGAGACGTCCGAACTCATCGTGGGGACGGGTCCTGCCCGCACCCCAAGCAAGAGGCACCCGCGTTGACCGTCGCCGAAAGCGTCGCATTGGATCGAGACCCGTGAAAGCCCTCGTCTTTCCCACGGGTAGATCGAGGTTCGGGTCCGAACAATCGGTGCGGCGAGGGTGGGGACGCACGAGGATGCCGCGCCCGGGTCGCACTCGATGGGAGCGGGAGTAACGGTGCCGGCAACCACCACAAAAGCGGGAGGTAGCGCAATGCGGAAAAACCCAGCAAAGCAGGACGGGGGCGGTATCCCGAGCGGTATCCCGAG
>CAXTDD010000728.1:0-2057 GCA_964242955.1 uncultured Rubrobacteraceae bacterium
GCGTCTCGGAAGGGGTGGTGGGCCTGGCTCCCTGCCCGGTCCTTATCGTGCGGGGAGGCGAAGGGTGCTGGCCCCCGCCCCGCATCGTCGCCGGGACTGACCTCTCCGAGGGGGCCCAGGTGGCCGCCGAGTTGGCCCGCGATCTCGGGGACGCGCTGGGATTGGGGGTTCTGGTGGTCACCGCCTGCCCGGGAGAGACGCCGGGCTTACTCGCGCGGGGCGACTCCGAGGACGGCCGGGAACGGGAGGGCCGGTTTCGGTCATCCACCGCCACGACGAACGCGATCAGGACCCGTCCCAAGACGCGGGCGGTCTTCGGGGACGCGGCGGCCGCCATCCAGGACGCCGCCGAGGAGGGAGGGAGATCGGCCCTGGTCGTCGTGGGTCGCAGGGGCGTAGGAACCGTGAGGCGCTTCGTGTTGGGGGGCGTATCGTCCGACGTGATGAGGTCCGTCGGCGGGCTGGTACTGATCGCCCCGTTTTACGCTCCGGCGTGACGCTGGTGCAGGAGCACCGAGGGCAACAGAACGAAATGCCGGAGACGATGGCCGACGGCTGATGGCCGCGGACAAAGGAGTGACCGAAATGGAAAGCAATTTGAGCAAGAACGTAGCGGGCACAGGGACCCGCCAGGTGGGCTTCGGATCGGCGGTCCGGGCCATCGTGCTGGCGGGCGCAACCCTCACCACGGGCCTCATAGCCGGCCTCTTCTACACCTTCGCCGTCTCGGTCGACCTCGGCCTGGCCGAGCAGCCCGACGCCTCCTACGTCGCCACCGTGAACGCGACAAACGAGCGGATACTGAACCCCCTCTTCTACGCGAGCTTCCTCGGCGCCGTCCTGTTCCTGGTCGTCACGCTAGCTGTGCACCTCCCGCGGTCCCAGCGAGGCTCGGGCCGCTTCCGGCTCGTCGCGCTGGCCTGCGCGCTCTACATCGGCGGCGGCTTCTTGCTGACGATGACCGTAAACATGCCGATGAACGACCAGCTCGCCGCGGTGGACTCCGACGCCCCGGCCCGGGTCCTTGCCGAAGCGCGGGCTGCCTACGAGGGCCCGTGGGATTTCTGGAACGGCGTGCGCGCCGGGTTCTCGACCCTGGCGTTCCTGGCCCTCATCGGCGCCTGCCTGCTGGGCGACGGATCACCGCGACCCCGACAACGGACGCGTTGACGAGTGCCACGCCCGCCGTCGATCGTAGCAACCAAGGAGGTTTTCGTGCGGATCAACAATCTAGCCCTGTCGTTTACCGTGGAGGACGTGCCGGCCGCGGCGGACTTCTACGCCGAGCACTTCGGGTTCCGGCCCACAGTGTCGGTGGGGTCCTTCGCCAAGCTGGCCCACGACGACACCGAGCTCGAGCTGTGCTTTATGCAGCGCGGCAGCGAGGTGCTGCCTGAGGGCACGCGCGACCGCCAAGCCGACGGCGTGATCGTCGCCTTCGTGGTGCAGGACGCCGGGGCCGAAGAGGCCTGGTTGCGGGAGGCCAGGGTGCCGATCACCGTGCCGCTGCAGGACGAGGAGTGGGGCGAGCGACTGTTCCAGGTCCGGGACCCGAACGGCATTGCCGTCCAGCTCGTCGAATGGGTCAATGAGGAGGGAGGGTGAGCCCGATGCCGGACGGGCAACGGACCCGCGGCAAACCCCCGACACCACTGGAGGACGACGCATCGTGAGAGCGGCCGACCGATTCGAGCCGGTAAGGGTCCGGGACGTCCGTGCCGTCGCGGTGTCCCGGTTCGGCGACCCGGACGGTCGGCCGTGCTTGTTCTTCCACGGGCGGGGCCCCAGCCTGCTCGAGGCGGCGATCTTCGGAACGGGGGCTGCCTGCCTCGTCTTGGCCGCGTGGGGCGTCATCTCCCGGTCGGGGTCGCCGCTGGCGCCCAACTTCCACGCCCGCCCGACACGGGTCCTATCGTGGGTAGCGTCCGCGTGAACCTTCGGGTCCTCGTCCTCGCCGCGTGCACCTTCGCCGTGGGCACCGGCACCTTCGTGGTGGCGGGGCTCCTGGGCGCCGTCGCCGAGGACCTGTCGGTGTCCGTGGGCGCGGCGAGGACGAG
>CAXTDD010000729.1:0-2046 GCA_964242955.1 uncultured Rubrobacteraceae bacterium
TCGAGCCGCGCTACTCGGAGTTCCTGGCCTTCGAGGGCATCTCCGTCGAGGACGGGGTCAACTATTACATGGACGCGACGGTAGCCTACCGCCAGGCCGCTTTGAGCGCCATCGGCTACCTGAGCAAGCTCGGCTACACCGAGGAGCAGGCGTACCTGCTGCTCTCCGCGGCACCCATCGAGGCGCGGTTCAGCGGCATGGTGGACATCCCGAACGCGTGCGCGACGATCTACATCCCCACCGGCATCTTCGACTTCGACATCCTGCCTTCGGACGACGACCTCGTCACCCGCGACCTCGGTGCCCAGGCCTCGGCCAGCTAGGCGCTCAAGGTCCTCCTCGTGGCGGGCGGCGGCGCCGTTGGGTCGGCCGCCCCCGCCAACAAGACCTGACGGCTGATGCCCGAAGCCTGAGGTCGCGGCCCGCGAAGCGGGCCGCTATCAGACGCGGCCGTCGGGGAAGAGGATCTTCGGGACCACGGCGTGGACGCCCTTGTTGATGTCCACGACCTGGGAGACCTCGAAGTCTATGGCGATGCTCGCCAGGGAGTAAGCGTCCTCGCGCGAGAGGCCGCGCGTTTGGACCAGGAAGGAGATCGTCTCTTTCACCGCCTCCTGCAAAGCCGCGTCGAGATCTTCATCTATGCCCGTGACGACCCACGCCTCGGGCGTCTCGCCCCAGGGGTTCTTGAGCGCTGGCAGGCCCTCCTCGGCGAGCTGATCCTTCTTGTGGACGATGACCTGGAAGGTCGGGGTCTGGCTCGTCTCTATGGCGGTGAGGCTTACTTCGCCGTTGCCCTGGGCGGCGTGGCCGTCCGAGGTGTAGAGCAGGGCGCCCGGGACCTGCACCGGGTAGTAGGCGGTCGAGCCGGCGGTCATCAGGCGCTTCACGTCGAGGTTGCCGCCGTAGACGCCCGGCGGCACGGAGTCGACCATCTTCGAGGTGTCGGGGGCCACACCCACGATGCCCATGAACGGTTTTAGCGGGACCTCTATGCCGTCGCCGGCCGGGAAGTGGCCGACGCCGCGGTGGTGGTCGAAGGTAACCAGGTTGCTGTAGACCGCCTTACCGTTCAGCGGGTACTCCTCCGGCAGTGAGCCCTTGCCGTGGCGGGCGGAGTTCACGCCGTAGTAGACGCGCGGCAGGATCTGCAGGCACCGAACCTCCAGGTAGTCGCCGGGCTCCGCGCCCTCCACGGCGACCGGGCCGGTGACGACGTGAGGTCCCTCGCCCTTGTGCTCGACCTCCTCGAAGACCATCAACTGGTCGTCCAGGATGTCCGACTCCGGGATATCCCAACCTGCGAAGAACTCGTAGGGGCTCCTCTGGTCCTCCAGGATGCCCTCGTGCGAGATCTGCTCTATCGTCACCAGGTCCCCCGACCGAACCGTCATTACCGGCTCGGCGTCCCGGTTGGGCAGAAACCCCCAACTTACGACCTCGGGCCGGTCGGAGGCGAGGTGGTGGCTCTCGCCCGGCGGCGCGTAGGTGCCGGTCGCGTTCGGCGGCGTCCCGTAGTAGCCGAGCACCCCCGTCGCCCCGGCCCGATCAGCCCGCGTTCCTGCGAAAGAGAGCGCCCCGAGCATCCCGCCGGCCGAGAGCAGGAACCGCCGGCGGCTCATCCCGGCCAGCCGGGAAGCCCGGGCGGCGGCCCGCGAGGCGAAGTCCGGAGCACCCTTCACGCGTGCACCCGCGCGTCCGGCGTTCCCGGCAGACCACGCGTGGCCTGCTTTCCCGTCCCGCCTTCCTTGCTCTGTGAGCCGCTCCGGTCCATCGGAACCCCCCGCCTCTCCACCGCCGCGTGATGTCCGGCTGTCTACCTGATCGCCCGCAGCCATGCCTTCGCAGCGGACCCCGGCGATGTCCATACCTTATGGCATGGCCCGGTCTCCTTCTTCGGCCCGAAGGACAAGGTTTCACGGAGCGATGGGCGCGGAGGTTGTCCGTCCCGACGGGTGCGGCAGTCCGGGCGGTCTGTCCCGACCGTGGAGGCTACGTAGCGGCGCTCTCCCCGATCGCGGCTCGGACCGCGCCGGCGAGCCCGGC
>CAXTDD010000730.1:0-2046 GCA_964242955.1 uncultured Rubrobacteraceae bacterium
CCAGGCGATGCAGGGGCGCCCTCTTGGCCATCTCGTAGCCGAAGCGGTGCCTAAGACGACTGATGTGTAATGGATCTAGACCAGCAGATCCGCCAGGTGACGCAACGGCCGGCCGAGGGAGGCGTTGATCCTTTGGGCCAACGTGTAGGCCGCGACCTTGGCGGCCACCCTCGCCAGCAGCCCGCCCAATGTCTTGGCCCGGTGGCGCTCCAGGGCGAAGAAGTCCTTGAGCTGGCAGATCACACCCTCGATGATCTGGCGCTTGCCGGCCGCCCACCGGCGATCCTTCTTCGACCATGCACGCCGGGAGTTGTTGTATGGGGTGGCCGCCACCAGCGCACCGTACTCCCGGAGCCAGCGCCGCTCCCACTCCACGCCGGTGAAGCCCTTGTCGGCCAGGTAGGCCCCGTGGCGGTCGGAGGCTACGAGGGCATCCCCTATGGGCCTCTCGTCGGAGGACGCCGGGGCCAGCCCGAAGGAGGTGACGACTCCCTCGGGGTCCACCACCAGCGCCGCCTTGAACCCGTAGACCCACTCGGTCTTGGACGCGCTGCGTCCGAAGGCGGCTTGACCGTAGAACAGGCCCTTGCGAGATGCCCTCACCCTCACGATCGCGGGCACCAGGGTGGTGTCCATCACGCGGTAGACCGCCGCGGGGTCGGCGAGTGTCTGTGCAAGGTGGCGCTGCAAAGCGCGAAGCTCGGGCCCCAAGGCCCGGATGCGCCTGTTGAGTTGGCCCTGGGTGCACAGGGCGGGGAAGTGCCCTCGCAAGTGGGAGGAGGCGAAGCGCCAGAAGTCCCTCTCGCTGCGAAAGCGCGGCCACTGGGCGAGTATGGCCAGGGCGAGGACCTCCGGGTCCGTGAGCAGGGCGGGACGGCCCGGGCGGCGCGGGGCACGAGCGCGGCGGTCGTGCCGCCACCAGTCGTCGACGAGTACGTACAATGAGACGAGGAAGGAGTCGAGATCCACGCGCCACCGCCTTTGGGAGAAGGTTCGGTACCGGCGTAGAGTTTCGGCTCCTTCCCCGTCTTCGGCAATTACTCATCACTCGTCTAAGGTCGTGCGGGCTGACGTCCTCGACCCTCGCAAGCGCCGCGTACTTGGAGACGACGTACCCCAACGCACGATCCGAGATCGGCCTGAGCCCGCGCCCGCCGGCGCCGTCCTTCTCGCCCTTCTTGCGGGACGGGAACAGGCACGGCGCGCCCTCAGGCAGCTCCGCCATCCATTCCGTCAGGGCCTCCCTGGCCGTGGAGTTGAGGGGGACCTCGCGGTGCTTTCCCCTCTTGCCCCACACCTCCAAGGTCCCGCTCCTCTTCGCCATCCTGACGTGCGAGGGCTTCAGGCCGCACAGCTCCTCCGCCCGCAGCCCCGTGTGGAGGGCCACTACCACTAGGGTGCGGTCGCGCAAAGGGCCGTACCGCTCGACGGCCGCCACCAGCGCCGCCTCCTCCTTGTCGGTGAGGTACCTTGGCGGCGGGACCACTCGCGGCACCAGCTTGACCGCCTTGGCGGGATCTCGGGCGACGAGCCCCTCGTCCACCGCCCACCCGAAGTACCTCTTTATCGAGATGAGGTACCGGTTGATCGAAGCCGGCTTCAGCCCCAGGGCGTTCTTCAGGTGCGAGCGGTAGAGCGTGATCGTCGGCGTCGTGACGCCGGCCGGGCCGAACGGCTCGCCCGCCTCCTCGCCCTCGGACCAGCTCGCCTCGCAGAACGCGACGAAATGCCTCAGGTCCGAGAGGTAGTTCCTGACGGTGTCGGCGGCCAGGTCCTGCCCGTCCCGGAGGTAGGCACCGTACCGGTCGGCATGGCTTTCGCCCTCCGCGGACAGACCGGGCTTCGCCGCCCTCCTCCCCAGCGCGCCTCCTCCCGAGTTGCCCTGCCGAGAACGGAAACACGTTATCAGAAATTCGATCCGCGGGCTACGCCTTACATTAGCAGACGTTCAGGACACCATATCCTAGCCTGTATTTCCGCTAATGCCGCTTAGAGGCTGCGCCAATAGGGAGAGTTTGTGCGTGTAAAGCGGGCACGGATGCTCCA
>CAXTDD010000731.1:0-2041 GCA_964242955.1 uncultured Rubrobacteraceae bacterium
GGGGAGCGTGGACGCCGCCCTCGTCCTGGAGTACCTCGCCACAGCACTCCTCGTCCCGCTGGAAGTGGATCTCTACTACCACCAGCGCCGGGTGGCGGGGCTCTCGCGGGGACGCATCAGCGCCGGGCTGCGGTCGCTCGTGCCCAAAGACGGATAAATCCTACAGAGAACGGAGCAAAAGCATGGAACTTGGAGGACTGCACCACCTGACGGCGGTCACCACCGACGCCAGGGCCAACGTCGATTTCTACACGCGGGTCCTCGGCATGAGGCTCGTCAAGAAGACCGTCAACCAGGACGACGTCTCGGCGTACCACCTCTTCTACGCCGACGGGCTCGGCAGCCCGGGGACCGACGTCACCTTCTTCGACTGGCCGCAGCTCAGGGTCGCGAAGAACCACCCCGGCACCGGCGAGGTCTCCGCCACCGAGCTGCGCGTCCCCGACCGGGCCGCCCTGGAGTGGTGGGTGGAGCACCTGGAGAGATCCGGCGCCGAGCACGGCGGCATCGCCGGGCGGGCGGACCACGCCTACCTGGACTTCCAGGACCCCGAAGGACAGCGCCTGCGCCTCTCCGAAGACCGCGGGGAAGGGACGACCGGCGGCGTGCCGTGGGACGCGAGCCCGGTCCCGCAGGAGTTCGGCATCCGGGGTCTCTCGTCCGTTGACCTCACGGTCCGGGAGCTGGGGCCGACGGCCTGGGTCCTAACGGAGGTGCTCGGGTTCGACCAGACGGACGGGCGGGCGGAGGATGGCGGCTGGACGGCCACGTTCGAGGTTGGCCCCGGCGGTCCGGGGGCGACGGTGCGGGTCTTGGAGCGGTCCGGGGCGCCAGCGGCGCATCTGGGGCGCGGGGGCGTGCATCACGTCGCTTTCCGGGTGCCCGACGATGAGGAGCATGCGCTGTGGCGGGAGAAGATCCGGGCGATGGGCCTCGGCGTGACGCCGCAGATAGACCGCTTCTACTTCCGGTCCATCTACTTCCGCGAGCCCGGCGGGGTGCTCTTCGAGATCGCCACCGACGGCCCCGGCTTCGCCACCGACGAGGACGCCGCCCACCTCGGCGAGAAGCTCTCCCTCCCCCCGTTCCTCGAAGACCGCCGCGAAGAAATAGAGTCGCGGCTGGTGCCTGTTGGGACCGGCGAGAGTAGCGCGCGGCGATAACGGGAAGACAGACCGGACGCGAACCGAAGAGAGGAGCGGCATGGGTAATCTGGCGGCCTTGATCCTGCGTCTGGTGCTGGGGGGTTTTATAGCGGGCCACGGCGCGCAGAAGCTTTTCGGGTCTTTCGGCGGACCGGGGATACAAGGAACCAGCGGCTTCATGGAGATGCTGGGTTTGAGGCCGGGCCGGCCGTGGGCGGTCCTGGCGGGGCTCTCGGAGTTCGGGGGCGGCCTGCTCCCGCTGCTCGGGTTCCTCAACCCTCTGGGTCCCATCGGGGTCATAGGGTCGATGGCGATGGCGACCACCAAGGCGCACTGGGGCAAGCCGATCTGGGTCACCGAGGGCGGCCCGGAGTTGCCCGTCACGAACATAGCGGTGGCCACGGCCCTCATCGTTAACGGCCCGGGCAGGTACTCGCTCGACCGCGCCTTCGGGGTGCGCCTCCCCGGCTGGCTCGCCCCACTCGGTCTCGTGGGCGTGATCGTCACCGTCCTCTACGCCGGCGTCGGCGCCCCCGACCCGCCCGCACAAGACGAAGCCCGCGAAGGCACCGCCGGCAACGACGCCTGAGCGCCGAACACAAACCACCGGGGCTCGACAAAGGGGGGCTTGCGGAGGGTCCGTCCGTCTTCTGCGGACCGTTCTAGAAGTCCGGTACCTTTACGTCCGGGACCCTTACTTCAGGAACCTCCACCACTTCGTCGTCGTCGGCCTCGGGGAGCGCGATCTTCACCACCGGAGACGACGGCACGAGCCGGTCCAGCACCGCCGCGTTGTAGATCGCGCTGAGCAAGCCCCCGACGAGCCGCACCGGCGACGGGGCGAGCCCGGATGCGGTCAATCCGGCCACCCACGCCTGAACGTCCGACGGCAGAAC
>CAXTDD010000732.1:0-2036 GCA_964242955.1 uncultured Rubrobacteraceae bacterium
ACCTCGATGTCGCTCAGCGCCGTGAGGCACCGCGGGCACCAGTTGATGATCCGCTCGGCGCGGTAGATCAGGTCGTCCTCGTACATCCGCTTGAAGATCGTCTGCACCGCGCGCGACAGGCCCTCGTCCATGGTGAACCGCTCGCGCGACCAGTCGACCGAATCGCCCAGCCGGCGCATCTGCCCGAGGATCGCCCCGCCGGACTCCGCCTTCCACTGCCAGACCCGATCGACGAACGCCTCGCGCCCGAGGTCGTGCCGCGACTTGCCCTGCGACGCGAGTTGGCGCTCCACGACGTTCTGCGTCGCGATGCCGGCATGGTCCATGCCCGGCAGCCACAGCACCTCGAAGCCCTGCATCCGCTTCAGGCGCGACAGCGTGTCCTGGATGGTGTGGTCCAGCGCGTGGCCGATGTGCAGCGACCCGGTCACGTTGGGCGGCGGGATCACGATGGAGAACGCCGGCTTGTCACTCTTCGGGTCCGCGGTGAACAGCCCGGACGATACCCACGACTCGTACCGCCGCTGCTCTACCTCACCCGGCTGGTACTGGGCGGACAGTTCTCCGGTGGGACGGCCGTCGGGGGCGCTGGTCTGGGTTGTTTCGCTCACCCGGCAATTCTACGGAGGTGGTACGGGAAGGCGGCCACGGGATTGCCATGGTTGTGGATAACCCTCTGGTTGTGGATTGTTAGGCTCGCCCGATGTCCGAGCGCAGCGGCCGTCCGACCGAGCCCGAGCCCATGGCACCGGCCCACACCGGGGACGCATCCGCGCACGTCGAAGGGGGCGCGCCCACCCGGCCGGCGCCCGAGAAGCCGATCGACATGGCGCAGCCGATCGAGGTCGGCGACGGCCCGTTCCGCCTCACCTCACCCGAGGAGGACGAGGACGACAAGGCTTCCAAACCCAAATCTCGCACCCGTACGATCCTGCTCGGTGGCCTCCTCGCGGTGGGCCTCGCGGGCGCCGCGGCCTTCGGCGTCACCGGCTGGCGGGTGCTATCCCAGAAGGACGCCACTGTCACCCCGCCGGCCGAGCTCAGCGGTCTCCGGGCGGACGACACCCCGGACGGCCGCGCCACCGCGGACTATCTGACGACTGCCATCTCCGCCGAGGTCAACTTTGACAAGACGGTCGGCGCCGTCTACCGCGACGCGGCCAACCCGGAAAAGGCCGTGCTGTTCTTCGGCGGCACCGCGCTGATCTGGAGCCCCGGCAGCGACCTGGAATCGGCCTTCAATCTGATCACCGACGACCAGGGCTCGGTCACCGATGTGCACGACGTGTCCGCCGGCGGCCTGGGCGGCACGATGAAGTGCGGCGCCACCGCCACGGCCGACGGCGACATGTCGGTCTGCGGCTGGGCCGACCACGGCAGCCTGACCGTTGGTCTCTTTCCCGGCCGCTCCGAGGACGAGTCGGCCTCACTGTTGCGGTCCTTCCGCGACGCCGCCCAGAAGCGCGAATAGCTCAGACCCCATAAACAAGGAATGGCCCGCCCCGTCCGGGGTGGGCCATTCCTTGTGGTGAAACGAATCGAGGCCCCCCCCCCAAGGGGTGGGGCCTCGATCAACGTTGAGTCCGGCGGCGTCCTACTCTCCCACACCCTCCCGAGTGCAGTACCATCGGCGCTGGCAGGCTTAGCTTCCGGGTTCGGAATGAGACCGGGCGTTTCCCTGCCGCTATAACCACCGAAACACTATCCAACAACACAACCACAATCCGCACCCCAAACCCTCAGACCGTCACCGGCCCATAGTTTGGGGGGATGGTTGTTTGCTGTGAATCACACAGTGGACGCTACGCAACTTGAAATCCTGTTTGAGGATGGTTAAGCCCTCGGCCTATTAGTACCGGTCAACTGAACCAGTTACCTGGCTTACATCTCCGGCCTATCAACCCAGTCGTCTAGCTGGGGGCCTTACCCACTCAAGGTGGTGGGATACCTCATCTCGAAGCAGGCTTCCCGCTTAGATGCTTTCAGCGGTTATCCCTTCCGAACGTAGCCAACCAGCCGTGCCCCTGGCGGGACAA
>CAXTDD010000733.1:0-2032 GCA_964242955.1 uncultured Rubrobacteraceae bacterium
GGGCTATACAATGGGCCGATGGTGGCTGGTGGGCGTGGGGCGCGAGGACGCCGTGCCGGTGTGGGCGCATTATCCCGATGGATCCGGGATGCCGGAGGCCCTGATCACAAACCCCTCCGGCGGCATCTTCGGCGGCGACCGGCTGGAGGTAAATCTCTTGCCCGGCTCCCCCGCGACCGTGCTGACCCAGGCGTACAGGGGAGAAGAGGCGTTCCAGCCTCCGGCTTCCGCTTTCAGCCCGCCGCATTGCTATAGACTGATGAGGGTGGAGGTCAGGGTCGGAGCGAGTGGCGAGAGGCACGTCGTACCCGCGGTGTTGTGGGCGGGGGCGTTCGTCCTTTGCGGGATCGGGGACACGCTTCTGGGAGGTTGGGTTCTGTTGCCGCTGTTCGTGGCGGCCTTCTACGGCGGTATGATCGTCATAGACTTGGTGACGTACCCGGTTCTCTCACTCTGGCGCGGCTGGCTCAGGCGCCGCGGCCTGTTGGCGTGGTACCTGGTCGAGGTGGTCGGGCTCTGGGGCGGGACGACGGTGCTGCTCTTCATTTTGTCTCCGTGGTGGCTCGGGTGGAACTGGGACGGTGTTCCGTTGCTCCAGGTTATCGGGGGGGCTTTAGCCGTCGTCTCCGTGGCGGTCGGGACCTGGGCCGTGGCGAAGATGGGGTGGGCCCGGCTGCTCTTCGCCGGGGCGCTCTTTCCGCCGGGGGCCGGGGCCGAGGAGAACAACGTGCCGCAGCGGCTCGTGCTCGAAGGGCCGTACCGGTACGTCAGGAACCCGCTCTACGACACGGACTTCGCCCTGATCCTGGGCACGGCGCTCCTCGCCTCCAACTGGTTTCTCGTCGGACTTGCCGCCCTCTACGCGGCCCAACTCGCCCTCCAACTCCCCCTCGAAGAGCGCGAGCTTCGCCAGCGCTTCGGGCGGCCGTACCGCCGGTACTGCGAGCTGGTTCCCCGCTTCGTTCCACGCCGGCGACCCGTGAAGGAGCGCGAGGTCAACCGGTAGACGGCCGGATCAGGGCGGCGTGCTGACCCGGAAGTCGTCGAAGAGAACCGCGGTCCCGGGCGGCTCGTTCGCGGCGTAGCTCACGTACAGGCCCACCGATCCCTCCGCGTACTCCGGATCGGTGGCCCGGGCGAGCCTCCGGCCGTTCACGTAGAGGGCGAGCTCTTTCCCCACGCAGTCGGCGCGGATGCGGTTGACCTCGGTCCCGTCGCGGATCGCCGCGTCGTGGTACCCGCCGCCGAGCACGGAGGGCGGGCCCTCGTCGGCGTACTTGACGATCTGGGCGTAGCCGCTGTCGGTGATCAACATCCGGTAGCCGCCCGCGCTGTCCGGCGCGGAGCGGCAGGCCACCCCCCAGGAGGAGACGTCGCGTTCGCCGGGTGCTTCTCCAACCCTCGCGGCGTTCACCTCGACCACCGAGTCCCCGACGCTCCCGGCCTTCTGCGTAAAGGACTCGACCACGTACTCGGACTCGTCGGAGTTGTACAGGCGCAGACCGCCGCCTGTGTACCCGACGGTGCTGCCGAAGTCGTCTTTGCCCAGGGCCCATCCCCCGGGGTTGTCCGAAGCTCTGTCCCCGGAGAAGTCGTCCTCGAAGACGTTGCCGGGGTTCTCGGGCTCTCCGGCGCTCACGTCCACCGAGACGATGGTGCCCCACGGGACCATCTCGCCCGCATCAGGGCTCTGGTTCACGATGGTGCCCTCAGGATCTCCGGCCACCTCGACGCGCCGGGTCTCGATCCGGAGCCTATCGGGCAGCTCGTCCTCGGCGGCCTCCCGGTCGGTCGACGTGAGATCCGGGACCTCTTCGAGCGTCCCGACGGCGATGGTGACCGTGGCCCCCTTGCCCCTGAAGCTGCCGGCCGCAGGGTCTTGACCCACGACCGTACCGGCCTCCGATTCGGAGCCCCGCCCGGGTACGCGCTCGATCTTGAAGCCCTTCGTCCTCAAGGTCCGTTCCGCCTCGCCGCCCGGCTGTCCGACCACCTCGGGCACCCTGGTGGGTACGTCGGGCAAGGTATAAGA
>CAXTDD010000734.1:0-2026 GCA_964242955.1 uncultured Rubrobacteraceae bacterium
GAACATCTATGGTTCAATACGAACACCAATGTTCCACAGCGGTGAGGGGGGTGTTTATGCGGGCAGAGCGGGGAATTTTGGCGGCGGCGGCGCGGTTGCTCGTGGCGGACCGGGGGGCTTCTATGGAGAGGATCGCCGGTGCGGCGGGGGTGGGTAGGACCACGCTGCACCGGCAGTTCCGGAACAGGGAAGCCTTGATCCGGGCGATAGCGCTGGACGCTATAGAGGAGTGTGAGGCCGCCATAGAGAAGGCCCGCCTCGAAGAGGGTCCGGTGCGGGAAGCGACCGGGCGGCTGTTCGGGGCTTTGATCCCCGTCGGGGAGCGGTACCACTTCCTGCTCGCGGAGGCGCAGCTAGAAGACGACCCCGAGATCCGGGCCGCGGAGGAGCGGATCGAAGCCCCGATGCGCGCGCTGATCGAGCGCGGTAAAGACGACGGGACCTTCGGGTCCGACGTGCCGGATGCGTGGGTTCTGAACGCGATGGGGGCGCTGTTGTTCGCCGCGTGGGAGGGCGTCAGGGACGGGGACCTCGCGCCGCGCGACACGCCCCGGCTGGTGGCCCGGACGCTCCTCTCGGGCGTGGGCGCCGGCGAGAGAGGAGGTTGATGGGATGGTTTGGATCTTGCTGATCGTGGCCGGCATCTTCGAGGTCGGGATGGTCATGGGGCTCAATTTCTCTGAGGGCTTTACGAGGCTGTGGCCGAGCCTGGCGACCCTCGCCTCGGGCGGGGCCAGCTTCCTGCTGCTCTCCGTGGCGATGAGGAGCCTGCCCGTCGGGACGGCCTACGCGGTCTGGACCGGCATCGGCGCGGTGGGCGCGGTCTTGCTGGGCATCGTGTTTTTGAAGGAGCCCGCGGGTCTCCTCAGGCTCGGCGCGATAGGGCTCATCGTGGCGGGCGTGGTGGCGCTGAGGTTGACGGAGGCGTAGTGGAGACGGGGCGCCTGCTCGGGATGGTCCTCGCCGCCGCGGGCGGGGCCTTGCTGGCCCGGTCCATCCTCTCCCCGTTCGCCGACCGCGGCACCTGGGTGGATGAGGGGGTGATGGGTCGGGCCTACCCCCGCACGGACCGCGCGCTGGCGGACCTGAACCGTAGGGGCGTAAAAACCATCGTCAACCTCCACCGGCGCGCGCACGATCCCTCCCGTCTGGAGCGCCACGGCATCTCCGAGGTGCACCTGCCGGTCAGGGACTTCGGGGCCCCTTCTCCGGGGCAACTCGACCGCGGGGTGGACGCCATCTTTGGGGCCCGCGCCACCGGCGCGGTGGCGGTCCACTGCGGCGGGGGATTGGGGCGCACGGGGACGCTCCTGGCTTGCTACCTCGTCCACCGGCGAGGGCTCGGGGCGGAGGAGGCGATCGGCCGGGTGAGAGAGCTCAGGCCCGGATCGGTTGAGACCCGCGCGCAGGCCAGGGCCGTCGAGGCGTACGCGCGAGGGGATCGGCGGCGGGCCTTCGGCCAAACGAGGGGGTGAGGCATGCTGGGACGCGTCCGCAAGGCGGCGATCTGGCGTCCTCTGGGGGAGAAGCCTTTTAGACGGCTCTTCTTCGGCGAGGGACTCTCGTTGCTCGCCGACCAGGCGTTCTTCGTGGCGCTGACGCTGCTCGTGGTGCGGGCGGCGGGGCCTGGCATCGAGCTCGGGTCGGTACTCGCCGTGGCGGCGATACCGGGCGCCGTCCTGATGCCCCTGGGCGGCGCCCTCGCGGACCGCTTCCCGCCGGCCTCCATGCTGCTCGTCTCCAGCGTCGGACGGGTCCTCTTGATGGTCCTCGTCGCGACGCTTGTGCTGCTCGACTCCGTCAGCCTCTGGCACCTGTACCTCTTCGGGGGACTGCTGAGCGTCCTCGACGCCGTCTACTATCCGGCTTCGCTCTCCATCGTGCCGACCGTAGTGGGCAAAGATAAGCTCGCCGCGGCCAACGCCCTGGTGCAGGCGGCGGAGCAGGCCAGCCAGACGGCCGGACCGGCGCTGGCGGCCTTCGCCGTGGCGGCCGTGGGCCTCGGCGTCACCTTCGGGGCGAACGC
>CAXTDD010000735.1:0-2022 GCA_964242955.1 uncultured Rubrobacteraceae bacterium
GGCCTCGCGGCCACGAGCCCCGCACCGTCGTCGCGGCGGGCCATGAGCGCGAAGCCGGCGGCCAGCAGAACGGCAGTGGCCACGAGGAACAGGAAGAGCGGCCACCACCGCTCGTCGGCGAACGGCCTCATCTGCTGGGCCCACCCGATCGGCGAGAGCCACGAGAGCGTCCCGTCGCCGATGTCCCCGGCGGCGCGCAGCAGGTAGGTGGCCCCGAGCACGGCGCCGCCGACGCCGTAAGCGGTGGAGGCGTTCTCGGTGATCTGGGCCGCCACGACGCCGACGGCGGCGAAGACAACCCCCACCGCGCCCATCGACGCGCCGAAAGCGATGGATCCGGCCACGGGCAAGTCCAGCGCGATCAGCGCGAGCGCGGCCGCCGCAGCGAGTAGGAGGTTGGCCCCAAAGATGACGGTCAGGGCAGCCGTCGGTTGGGCGTGGCGGCCGAGCACGTTGGCCCGCAGGAGTTCGCTGCGCCCGCTCTGCTCCTCGGCGCGGGTGTGACGCCCGACCATGAGCATGCTGACCACGGCGACGGCCGCCCCGCCGAAGCCGCCGGCCTGCCAGGCCGTGTCACCGCCCACGGTATCTATGGCGTGGGCCGGCCCTGTCAGCGCGATCAGGGCCGGGTTGCTCCCCGCGGTCGCCGCATAAACCTCCCGCTCGGCCTGGCTGTCATAGAGCTCCCTGCTCCCTAGCGCCTGGCTCATGACGAAGGCGGCGAACACGACGATGTAGAGCGGGATCACGACCCTGTCGCGCCTGAGGATGAACCTCACCATCGTGCCGGTGCCGGCGAGCGCCTTCATACGGGGACCTCCTCGGGCCGGCCGCTCTCGTAGTGGCGCATGAACAATTCCTCCAACGTGGGCGGCTGCGTGACGAGGCTCCGTACGCCGGCGGAGGTAAGTACGCGCAGCACCCCGTCCAGGGCGGCGGTATCGACCTGGCAGCGCACCCTGTTGCCTTCCACCTCAAGGTCGTGCACCCCGGGCAGTTCGTCCAGCCCGGACGGAGCCCCGGCGAGCTCGGCCACGATCGAAGTCCGCGTCAGGTGCCGCAGATCCGCCAGCGTCCCGCTCTCGACGTTGCGCCCGTCCCGGATGATGCTGACCCGGTCGCACAAAGCCTCCACCTCCGAGAGGATGTGGCTGGAGAGGAGCACCGTGCGACCGCCCTCGTGCTCCTCCTCTATGCACTCGCGAAACACCGCCTCCATCAGCGGGTCGAGCCCGGAGGTCGGCTCGTCGAGCAGGAGCAACTCCACGTCGGAGGCCAGCGCGGCGACGAGGGCCACCTTCTGGCGGTTGCCCTTGGAGTAGGTGCGGCCTTTCTTCTTCGGGTCGAGCTCGAAGCGCTCCAAGAGCTCCGCGCGGCGCCTGGGGTCGAGCCCGCCGCGCAGCCGGCCCAGCAGGTCTATGACCTCGCCACCGGAGAGGTTGGGCCAGAGGTTGACGTCCCCGGGGACGTACGCCAGCCGGCGGTGCAGCCCGGTGGCGTCGCGCCACGGGTCTCCACCCAGAAGACGCGCCTCGCCAGAATCCGGCCTCAGCAGGCCGAGCAATACCCTTATGGTGGTGGACTTGCCGGCGCCGTTGGGACCGAGGAAGCCGTGGACCTCGCCGGTCCTGACCGAGAGGTCGAGCCCGTCCAGCGCCCGCGTCCTCCCGAACGTCTTGACCAGGCCCGAAACCGAGATAGCGTACGTTCCACCCACGAGATCTTTACCTCCATCCCGGCACAACCACCCGCCGGTCCAGACGTGATCACAACCTTCGGCGTTTCACCCCAGCGACGGCCCTTCCCGACCGTCCGTTCTGACCGCCAGACACCGCTCTTGCTTCGTACCCCGAGATACTCCTCTCCGGGACCGTCCCCCCTCGATGGCGTCGGTCCAGTTCGTCGTTTTTTCACAGTCTACATTTGTTTCACAAATTTGTAAATACATAGAATCGGTATACTCCGCGTACCTTGTGAAGCGATGTACAAACCGGGAGGGTTTTGAGGGAGCCAGTGGAAGGG
>CAXTDD010000736.1:0-2020 GCA_964242955.1 uncultured Rubrobacteraceae bacterium
AAGACGTGGATATTAATGAATCTGACTTCGAAGATATACCTTTCGCGACTTTTGATACAAGACTGCTGATAGTTCGGGACATCCTCTAGGCCAGTTGAAGTCTTGCACTGAGTGCGGCGTAGAGAAGGACCATTCCGAGTTCTACGCCGCATCCCGCAAGTCAGACAAGCGGATGAGCAAGTGCAAGACTTGCGTGAAGGCGAGGGCGCGAGAATACCGTCGTACTCACCGTGAGCAGTGCGTTCAGCGTGATAAAGCCAGGGCCAACCTGGCCGCATCGGGTCGAAGCCCGCAGGAAATACCAGGAAGAGCACAAAGAACAGATAGCCGAGTACAAGAAAGCCTGGACGGAGGCCAATGCCGCTCGGAACGCGGCTTACAAGCGCGAGCACTACGAGCGCCACCGCGAAGAGATCATCGCCCGCAGCGAAGAGTGGAGCAAGAATAACGCTAAGAAGGTCAAGCAGTTCAAGGCCAACAACAGTCGCAGGAGGAGGGCCGCCAAGCACGCCAGTCCCGGCAACTTCACGGCCAAAGAGTTCGAAGAACTCTGCGAGAGGTACGGCAACAAGTGCTTGTGTTGCGGAGTTACGGGGGTCGTGCTGGAGGCTGACCACGTCGTTCCGCTGACCAGGGGAGGGTCGGACGACATCGAGAACATACAGCCCCTGTGTGGGACCTGTAACCGGAGCAAGTTCGTACAGGCCGTGGACTACAGGATGGGCGAGCACACCCTTCCTGGTTCCCGGGACATGTTAGGAGAGCCCCGCGGCCTCTATCATCTGCGTCTCGACGAGCCTCGTGTAGAGCGGGCTGATCTCCAGCAGCTCCTGGTGGGAGCCCCGGGCTAGGACCCTTCCTCCGTCCAGCAGCAGGATCCTGTCGGCCTCGACGACGGTGGAGAGCCGGTGGGCTATGACGACGACGGCGTAGCGTTGGGAGGCTTTGCCGATCGTCTCTTTGAGCGCGCGTTCGTTGGCGGCGTCGAGCTGGCTGGTCACCTCGTCGAGGAGGAGCAGGCGGGGTTCGCAGAGGAGCATCCGGGCGAGGGCTATCCTCTGGCGCTCCCCGCCGGAGAGCAAGACCCCGCCGTCGCCGACCTCCGTGTCGAGACCGCCCGGCAGCCCGTCCACGAAGGATCGCAGGTTGGCGAGGTCGAGGACCTCTTCGAGTTCTTCGCCCGTCGCTTCCGGGTTGGCGTAGAGGAGGTTCTGCCGGATGGTGCCAGCGAGGATGGGTGCGTCTTGCTGCACGTAGGCGACCCGTCCGCGGAGATCGTTTAGCGGGAGGGCTCGCACGTCCGTTCCGTCGAGCTCGACGGTTCCGGAGTTTGCTTCGTAGAAGCGGACCAGCAGGGAGAAAACCGTGGACTTGCCCGCCCCGGAAGGGCCTACGAGCGCGGTGAGGCCCGGTCCGGGCACCTCGAACGAGACGTCTTCGAGGACCGGCCGGCCGGGCGAGTAACCGAAGCCGACGCGGTCCAGGCGGGCCACCGGGGGACTCGCGGAGGCCGGGACGGCTCCGGATGGGTTCCCTTCCACGGGGGAGCGGAGCACTTCTCGGATGCGGCCCATCGCCGCGAGGCCCTGTTGCAGCTCGGTGAAGGAGGCGAAGACCATCACGAGGGGGGCGACGAGGTAGAGCAGGTACAGGAGGAAAGAGACCAGGTCTTCCAGGGCGAGGTCGCCCGAAGCGAGGCGGGCGCCGCCGACGCCGAGCACGAGGACGAAGGAGCCCTGCAGGGCCACGTTGGTGGCGGGGCCGATCAGGGACCCGTACGCCGCGGCGCGGACGCCCGCTCTGTAAGCGGCTTCGGCTTCGCCGGAGATGGTTTCCTCCTCGCGGTCCTCGGCGCGGCTGATCTTGACGGTCCTGACGGCCCGTAGCGCCCGCTCCAACGCCGCCCCCAGCGTCCCCACCCTTCCCTGCGCCTCCTCGGTCGCCTCCCTGACCGTCGTGGCGACCACGAGGACGACCACCGTCGCGACCCCGCCCCACCCCAGCGCCCCGGCTAGCAGCC
>CAXTDD010000737.1:0-2020 GCA_964242955.1 uncultured Rubrobacteraceae bacterium
AGGGTCGTGGGCGTGGCGATGGACAGCTTCGGAAGGCTAGATGTGCTCGTTCACAACGCTGGGCTCGTCGTGTTCGCGCCGGTGGAGGAGGTGGATCCTGCGACGTTCGATCGCATGTTGGACGTCGGCATCACGGCGCCCTTCTGGCTCGCGCAGGCGGCGTTTTCGCACATGAAGGAGCGGCGATACGGGCGGATTGTGCTTACGACTTCGGGGCGCGCCATGTTCTTGGAGTCGGCCAGGCCGGGCCTGACCGCGTATGCGCTGGGCAAGATGGCCCAGGTCGGGCTGATGAACGGGCTGGCGGCGGAGGGGGAGGAGTGGGGCATCAGGGTCAACGCAATCTCGCCTGTCGCCGCCACGCGGGTGTTGCGCCGCGCGGTGGACCCGAACACGTTCCGCGCCGATCAGGTCGCCCCCGCGGTCGCCTTTCTCGCGTCCGACCGGTGCGACGTGTCGGGTGAGATCTTCGAGGCGGGCGACGGAGACTTCGCCGCTGTGGGGTACTCAGAGGGTCCAGAGGTCAGCTTCGGGAGCGGTGAGATCATGCCCGAAGATGTCGCCGCGTGGTGGCACGACCTCAACGCATAGACTCGGACCGGGACTGCATAAAAATGCATACGGCGGGACGGTTACGGGGCCCGGGGTGCAGGCTTCTGGTAGCATTGACGTTCGAGGAGCTCTCCGCTCCGGCGTTCGGGAAAGCGGAACCGGGAGGTCTCTACTATGGCTATCGGTGAGACCCGGGCGGAGCACGAGGTGCTCGGCCTGGGCGAGGATGACCTACGAAAGATCTACCGCTGCATGCTGCTGGCGCGTAGGACGGACGAGCGGTCCTGGATCCTGAACCGCCAGGGCAAGGCCCCGTTCGTGATCTCCTGCCAGGGACAGGAGGCTGCCCAAGTCGGCGCCGCCTTCAACCTCCGCCCCGGCCACGACTACGTCTACCCGTACTACCGGGACCACGGCATAGTAATGACCCTCGGCATGACCGCCCGCGACGAACTCCTCGCCCTCCTCGGCAAGAAAGAGGACCCGAACAGCGGCGGACGCCAGATGCCGGGCCACTTCTCCAGCCGTGAACTGAACATCGTGACCGCCTCCGCGCCGATAGGCGTCCAGTACCCGCAGGCGACGGGTACGGCGCTCGCGTTCAAGATGCGCGGCGAGGACGGGGTGGTGCTCGCGTGCGGCGGCGAGGCCTCCACGAGCAGCGGCGACTGGCACGAGGCGATGAACGTGGCCGGCATCCACGACCTGCCCGTCGTGTTCCTCGTCGAGAACAACGTCTACGCGATCTCCGTCCCCGAGAACCTCCAGGTCGCCGGCTCCATCGCCGACCGCGCCGCAGGCTACGGTTTCCCTGGGACGGCCGTGGACGGCAACGACGTGCTCGCCGTCTACGAGGCCGCCAGAGAAGCGGTAGAACGTGCCCGCCGTGGCGACGGTCCGACGCTCATCGAGGCCAAGACGTACAGGATGACCGCCCATTCCTCGGACGACGACGACCGGCGGTACAGGGAGCGCGAGGAGATCGAGGCTTGGAGGCTGAAGGACCCCATCGTGCGCTTCGAGAAGTACCTGATGGAGCACGGCGTCCTGGACGAAGAGGACAGGGAGGCGTTGGAAGAGGAGATCAAAGCCGAAGTCCGCGAGGCCTCCGAGTACGCCGAGAACGCCCCGTTCGCCGATCCGGAAGACGGGTTTGCCGGCGTCTACGCGGAGGTTTAGAGGATGGCTACGAAGAGCCTGCTCCAGGCCATCCACGAGGGCCTCGCCGAGGAGATGCGGGCCGACGAGACCGTGATGATCCTGGGCGAGGACGTGGGCCGGGCCGGCGGCGTCTTCCGGGTTACGCAGGGCTTACAAGAGGAGTTCGGGGAGGCGCGGGTCTTCGACACGCCGCTCGCCGAGAGCCTCATAGTCGGCTCCGCCATCGGGTTGTCCGTAAACGGGATGCGGCCGGTGGCGGAGATACAGTTCTCGGACTTTATCCCGCCGGCGTTCGACCAGATCGTCT
>CAXTDD010000738.1:0-2019 GCA_964242955.1 uncultured Rubrobacteraceae bacterium
TCCGCAGACCCTATCGTTACCCGGGGCTTCGGGCGGCTTTCCAGTCGCTGGCGAGCATCCCGTAGAGCGCGTGGTCCACGAAGTGATCGTAGAGCCACTCCGCCTCACGCCGGACCCCCTCCAACTCGAAGCCCAGCCGCTCCGGGATAGCCCGGCTCTTTTTGTTTTCCGTTGCGCAGGCGATGGTAACGCGGTTCAGGCTGTAGACCTCGAAGGCGTGCGCGGTTAAGGCCCGGCAGGAATGGGTCATCAGTCCCCGGCCTTCGAACTCTTTCGCTAGCCAATAACCGAGGGAGGTGCGGCGATCTTGCCAGTTGATACCGTGGTAGCCGACCACGCCGGCGAGTTCGCCAGCGTGCCAGATGCCCGCCTGGAAACCGTTGTTGTTTGCGAACTGCTGCAACGTCGCCCGGATAAAGTTCTTGCGGTCCTCCACCGTGCGGTTGTCGTCCAGCCAGGGCAGCCACTCTCGCAAGTGCTCCCGATTGCGGTCCGTGATCTCGGCAAGCTCCTCAGCGTGCTGCTCCTCCAGCAGCCTCAGTTCTGAGTTCTCATTGAGTCCGTACGCGAACATTGATCCCTCTCCTCTATGAACTTCGCGATTGCTGGAACCTTATGCGAACACGCGCTTTACGGTCAAGCTTCGGTTCTCAGAGCGCCAAGCGCATCTCCAGTTGGGTGAGATCGTCTCGGTCGAAGCCCAGTCGGTAGAAGAACCCGGGCGCCAGATCCTCGGGCACAATCTGCATGATCGACCAACCGCGATCCGGATACTTGGCGAAGAGCGCCCGCACGATACGCGTGCCCCAGCCCCGATGCCGGAACCACCGGGGAACGACCACGGCGACGAGCGTTGCCTTCTCAGGGTCTGTGTCCCCGACCAGGGCGAAGGCGTGTCCCGAGAGCGTGTAGGCTCGGGACGGGAAAGCGTACGTCGCGAGGCTCTCGGGGGCGAGCATCCACGGGAGGTTCTGCTCGCCCTCCATAGCCGCCATCCGCGAAAACTCGGTCACATCTATCTCTTCGAGGTCTACCCCGTCTCCTGTCGCATTCGTTCTGTGGTAACCGACGAGACGACGCGCCGCTTCAAAGCCGAGTTTGCGGTACAGGCCGACCGCCGGGGCGTTCTTCTCTATCACCTCCAGAATGATCTCTTGGTCCCCGCGTGAGCGCGCTTCGGCGATGACCGCTCTCATCATGCGCGCCCCCAGTCCCGCGCCGCGCTTCTCCCGTGCGACGCCGAGGGCGCCGATCCGGCATCTCCGGCCGCGGCGGTCGACGAGAACGATACTGGAGATCCGGTCTCCCTCTTCGTAGACGCGGCTCGCAGCGAGATCGACCGTTTCCGATCTACAGCGACTTTCGAGCGCCGCCGCGCTTACGTCTACCGGCATGACGTAGCCCTCGAAGCAGCGGTTGAAGGCATCCGCGAGCCCGACGTAGGAGAACTCCAGCGCCGGACGACTTACAAAACCTGGCGAAGCGTCACCCTGCACGATCGACAAGTATAGAAGACGCACGTTCGTTGCTACAATTGCCGGGTTGGCAACGCCGCAGACGGAGGCACATGGCACGCACCGGCCAGGCAGAGCGAAAAACGGGGGAGACCCTCGTGCGGGTCCAGCTGGAACTCGACGGGACCGGACGGGCCGAGGTCGCTACCGGGGTCGGCTTTCTGGATCACATACTGCACCTGATCGCCCACCACTCCGGCATGGACCTCACGGTCGAGGCGAAGGGCGATACGTGGGTCGACGACCACCACACCGTCGAGGACACCGGTCTCGTTTTGGGCCGCGCCTTCGACGAGGCGCTGGGCGACCGGACGGACATCGTCCGCTTCGCCGACGCGGGCGCCCCGCTCATCGAGGCGCTCTCCACAGTTGTCGTCGACCTCGGCGCCAGGAGCCACCTCACCTGCAACCTCGGGCCCATGCCCGAGAAGATCGGCACCTTCGACACCGAGCTCTTCCAGGAGTTCCTGCGCGCCTTCACCCAGTACGGCCGCTTCACCCTCCA
>CAXTDD010000739.1:0-2018 GCA_964242955.1 uncultured Rubrobacteraceae bacterium
GCACCTACGACCCGCAGGCCGAGCCCTCGGCCATCACGGTCGACGAGGAGAAGGCCAAGGCCTGGATCGGCAAGGGCGCCCAGCCCACCGACCAGGTGCGCAACCTGCTCAAGATCTCCGGGGTCCTGTAGGCGACCGTGGAACGCCTGCAGAACCTGCTAGTGCTCCTGGTCCGCCCCATAGTCGACGAGCCCGAGAGGGTCGAGGTCACGGGAAGCGAGTCCGACTCGCGCGTCGACCTCGAGCTCAGGGTGGCCGACGACGACATAGGGAAGGTTATAGGCCGCGGCGGGCGCACCATCCGCGCGATCCGCACGGTCGTCAAGGCCGCCTCGGTCAAGGCCGGCAAGCGCGTCAACGTGGAGGTCGCGGACTAGACCCCGTGGCCGACCTCCCCGACCCGGTGAACATCGGTACCATCGTCGGCCCCCACGGCGTGCGCGGCACCGTCAGGGTCCGTCCCTCCGGCGCCGGCGAACACCTCAGAGAAGGCTTCTCGCCCATCGTCGCCGGCGACCGGCGTGCCATCCGCCAATCCCGCGAGACGCCGAAAGGCTTCCTCCTCGACCTCGAAGGCGTCACGGATCGTCCGGCCGCGGCGGCGCTCAAGGGAGAACCCTTGATGCTGGACCGCGCGGAGCTCGACAGCCCCGAAGAGGGCGAGTTCTACGTGGCCGACCTCGTCGGCCTTACCGCCGCCGACGAAGCGGGCGAACGGGTCGGCGAGGTCGCGGAAACCTTCGAGACGGCGGCGCACGAGGTGCTGGTCGTGCGGACGGAGGCCGGGGACGTCTTTGTCCCGTTCACGCTGGAGCACGTTCCCGGCGTGGATCTCTCGTCCCGCCGCGTAACGATCCGACCGCCGGAGTAACCGATGAAGAACATAAACGTCTTCTGCGTGTTCCCCGCGGCCGTCGACGCGGCCGTGCGGGTAGGCGTCGTCGGGCGGGCCATAGAGCGGGGCCTGGTCGGCTACCGCAGCTTCGACCTCAGAGACTTCTCCCCGGACGGCAGGATAGACGACATGCCCTACGGTGGCGGCGCCGGGATGGTCGTCCGCGTGGACGTCGTCGCCCGCGCTTTCGAGGAGGTGTACGGCGTCCCGGCGCGCGCGGTGCGCGATACGCGGCGGGTGGTGCTCACCGAGCCTGCGGGGCGTCCGCTCGTGCAGGAGTACGTCGAGGAGGTCTCTTCTGGGCGGGATCTCACGCTCGTCTGCGGGCGCTACGGCGGCGTGGACGAGCGGGTTTGGACGGAGCTTTGCACCGAGGCCGTCTCGCTCGGGGACTTCGTGATGTCGGGGGGTGAGATCGCCGCTGCGGCGCTTATCGACGCGGTGGTCCGGCGTCTGGACGGGGTGCTCGGGAACGCGGAGAGTCTACGGGACGAGTCGTTCTCGGGGGAGGGCGTGTGGGGGCCGCCGGTGTACACGCGGCCGGCTGGCTGGGATGGAGAGGACGTACCCGGCGTGCTATTATCCGGCAATCACGCGCAGATCCGCGCCTGGCGCGAGCGAGAGGCTCGGAGCAGGTCGCGGGCAAGGGAGACCGGACGCCGGTTCCCGTAACGTTCGCGAGAACACCCACGAGAGGAGAACAGCATGATAACGAGCGACAATTTGCAGCAACGGGACGTCGTCTTCAAGCCGGGCGACACCGTGAGGGTGCATTACCGGGTTATCGAAGGCAACCGCGAGAGGGTCCAGGTCTTCGAAGGCCTGTGTATCGCCCGCAAGGGCGGCGGCATCGACGAGACGTTTACCGTAAGGAAGAACTCCTTCGGCGTGCACGTCGAGAGGATCTTCCCGCTCCACTCGCCCAAGATCGCCGAGATAGAGGTCTCCCGCCGCGGCGCCGTCCGCCGCGCGAAGCTCTACTACATCCGCGACAAGGTCGGCAAGAAGGCCCGCGTCAAGAAGGCCCGCTAGAACCGACCAACCGGCAAGGACCTTGGCTAGCCGAACCCGCCGGCCGGACGAGGGCCACCTCTACGCCTTCGACGCCGCCTGGACCCTGGAG
>CAXTDD010000740.1:0-2016 GCA_964242955.1 uncultured Rubrobacteraceae bacterium
GGAGGCATGGGAAGGCGGAAGAGGCGGCGCGTGGACCCCACCCACGAGTGGGAGCAGATCGAACTCCTGTGCGCCTGGGGCGAGCAGGTAGGATACGAGAGGATCGGGCCTCTGGTCCTCTTCGGCGAGCCGGTGCCCGAGCGGGCGGGCGAGACCGGGACCCCGGAACGCACCCTCTGTCGCAGGATCGCCGCGTTCCGCGACGGAGGCATGGGCAGTCTCTACGATGCCTCGCTCTCGCGGGGGGCCAAGCTCGAGGCCGTTGACGAACCCCCGCCTCTTCGCCGACCGCTACGGGGCGGCGCGGCTCAGGCCCTTCGAGTCGCAGGACCTCCTCGTGACGCGGGATGGCCGAAGGCCCTCGGGCTCGAAGGTTGCGCCGTGCGATCCCGTCGCCCCTAGGCCCTCCAGCAGGCGCTCTTCCCTTGCCCGGCGGCCCTCTAAGCCCGCGGCACCACGCCTTCCGGCACCACGCGCGCCGCTTGATAAGCATATCTAACTGTGTTAGAACTAACGGTGTTAGAAGATTTTGGACGGCGAACACGGGACGGGATCGGGTGACCGAAGGGCGGAAGCAAACGCGCAGGAAGAGGGTCGGGAAGGCCGGTCTGCTCTCCGCCGCCCGGGAGTTGGCCGCCGAGGAGGGCTGGGGTGCGGTTAGCGTGCGCAAGATCGCCGACCGGGTCGGCTACAGGGCGCCGGTGGTCTACGAGTACTTCGAGTCCAAGGACGACCTGCTCTTTGAGCTGCTGAAGGGCGGGTTCGAGGACCTCGCCCGCGCCGTCCGGGCGGCGAGGGAGGACGCTCCCGACGCGGAGGAGGCCCTGTACGCGGTGGCCCGCGCCTACCTGCGCTTCGCCTGGGATTCGCCGGACCTCTACCAGGTCATGTACGGGCTCGGCGGGGTCTCCTTCGCCGCCTCGGAGACCTGGAAGGAGGGGCAGCGCGTGGGCGACGAGGTCGGACTGGCCGTGGAGGAGGCGATGCGTGGGTGCGGAAAGGAGGCGACCGACGTGGCCGAGGAGGTGCTCGCGTTGTGGGCGGCCGTGCACGGCCTGGTGGCCCTGACCATGGCGGGGCGCATGGAGGGCGGCGAGGAGCAGGCCGAACGCCTGGGCGAGAAGGCCGTGCGCGACGCCCTGGCCGCGTGGAAGCACGGATGAGCGCGAACGGTGCGTCGGGCCTCTCTTTTTTGTCTTTTTCTAACGCTGTTAGAAGTGCATCATCCTCGCCGAAAGGAGACCCCGGATGCCAGGACGGCAACGGGTTTGAGGACGGAAGATCGGCACCACCGAAGAGAAAGGATCAAAGATGACGGAGCAACGGGGTAACGAGGCCGGCGAGGCCATGGCGTACGCTTTCGCCAGGATGCTCAACGAGGGGGACGTGGGCCTGCTGGACGGGCTTTTGGCCGAGGGCTACGCCAACCACAACCGCTACGTGGAGGACGGCCTTGAGGCCAACAAGCGGTTCTGGGCGTACTGGCTTGCGGCGTTCCCGGACACGGAGGTTACGGTCGAGGACGCCTTCGCCAGCGAAGCCGGGGACCGGGTGGCGGGCAGGTTTACCTACAGGGCCACCCACACCGGCGAGTTCATGGGCGCGGCCCCGACGGGGCGACGCGTGGAGATGACGAGCATCGACGTCTGGCGCGTGGAGGGCGGCAGGTTCGTCGAGCATTGGGACGAGCTGAACGGCCTGGAGTTCTTCGGGCAGCTCGGGCTCGTGCCGACGGCGCAGGAAGGAGCGGGCGATGTTTAGGAAGGGCGAGGTGCTCTACGACGGGAGGTTCGGGGAGCGCTACGAGGTTCTGACAAGCGCGGAGGAGACCGGCGGCGAGGTGGTGAGGATCGAGGACGCGGCCCGCCCCGGCCCGGGTCGGCGTCCCGCGAGCGCCCATCCGGACCAGGAGGAGCGCTTCGAGGTCCTCTCCGGAACGCTGGGGCTCACGGTGGACGGCGAGGAGGAGCGGCTGCGGGGGCCGGGGGCGGCGTTCGTGGTCCCGCGCGGCGCAAG
>CAXTDD010000741.1:0-2009 GCA_964242955.1 uncultured Rubrobacteraceae bacterium
TCGTGGAGGTGGGAGGGGGGGGATCAGGCCGTAGTCCCCGGGCTCTGTTCGGGCCGGAGCGAGCCCTTCGAGGATGTGTATACCCCTTTCGAGCAACGCGTTGTGCGCGGGCAACTCCTTGCTGTCGGGCGGGTCCACCGAGGGGGTATCCACCCGGACGAGAGGCCGACGCCTTTTTCGGCCAGCAACCCGGCGGCGTCCGGCTCCAGGTGGTGGATGCGCCAGGGGAACCGGCCGCGGTCGGACTAGGAGCCGGTCCTGACGAGCAGCCGGAAGCCCCGACTAGCGGCGCCGTCAACGCCCCCAACCGCTCGGGCAGATAAAACCAGGGACGCTCCCCCCGCGTCCACCCGCCGATGCCGAGCGGCTTCCAGTCGCCCAGCACGTCGAGCAACGTCCTCTCCGCGCGCCGTGAGAGGGGCCCCAGGGAGTTGCCGTCCATGTAGACTACGTCGTCGTCCACGAAGAACTCTTCCCTGAACCCGGACAATTCGTCTGAGGCGTCCATCCGCCGCGCGTACCCCACGGACGAATCGAAAGGGGCATCTCGCTCTGCCAATTACTCTACAGCCTCCCGGGAACTGCGCGGCCCACGTGGTGGTGAGATCCTACCCGATCCAAGCCCGAAACCGCCCGCCATGCAGGGATCTCGTAGTGTTGCCGCGTGTAAACGCGTGCCCCTCTACGCTATAATCCGTGCTCGAAACAGGCCGACGTAGCTCAGCTGGTAGAGCAGCTCACTCGTAATGAGCAGGTCAGCGGTTCGAGTCCGCTCGTCGGCTCTCTTCTATTCCGTTTAAGTAAGCCTGATTCTCGAAAATGCGGGAGCCCCCGGAGATGGTTTGGGGGCCTTTTGACGACAGTTTGACGACAACGCGGGCCACAGGCTGTCCAGAAAACGGCGGACGCGGCGCTGCCCGCCGCCGACGGTCGTGCTAGGGAGGTCGTAGAGTCTCCGGGTGGGTCTCACCCTCGGAAACCCCGGCTTCCCTAGCGACCCGGGATCGGTGACAAGGAGAAGACCTCCCGGGCCGTCTGCAAGAACGCCCTGAGCGCGGGGGACTTCCACCGCGCCTCGTGCCACACCATCTGAGTGAGCACCTCGAAGGGCTCCCCCCACCGAAGCTCGGAGAGCCTGCCGCCCGCGAGCTCCGCGTCGACCGCCGCGCCGATCAAGACGGAGACGCCCATCCCGGCGGCCACGCATTGCTTGACGGCCTCTATGCTCTGGAACTCCATCGTCTCCGGCGGCACCACGCCGGCCCCCGCGAGCTGGCGCTCGAACTGGGCGCGGTAGGCGCACCCCGACTCCGGCGCCTCCGGCAACAGCACCGTCTCGCCCGACAGGTCCACCGGCGACACCGAGGCGGACGAGGCCAGCGCGTGGCCGGGCGGGACGACGACGCTCACGCCCTCCTCGATCAGCGTCTCGACGCCTAGACCCGTCGCCTCCACGGGCGCGTCCATGACGAAGGCCACGTCCACGGCGCCGTCCTCGACCGTCCGGCGCGTGCTCCCCGCGAGCCGGCCCACCGCGCTCGGCCTTACGGACAGCCTCACCCCAGGGTGGCGCCCGTGGAAGAGCGCCAGGAGCCTCGGCAGGCGATACGTGAGGAGGGTCTCCGGCGCGCTCACCACGAGCGTCCCCGAGACACCGCCCGAACCCGTCCCGGCGTCCGCGACCGCCTCCCTGGCCTCCCCGGCGAGATCCAGCAGCCCGACCGCGTAGCGGAGCATGACCCTGCCCGCCTCCGTCAGCGCGATCCTGCGCCCTAGCCGGTCGAAGAGCGGCACCCCGAGCTCCCGCTCCAGCGCCGCGACCTGCGCGCTCACGCTCGACTGCACGTAGCCAAGCCTCGCCGCCGCCCGCGAGAACGAGAGCTCCTCCGCCACCGCCCTGAAGGTCTGCACCTGCCTGAGCTCCACCGTCTCCGCCTCTCTACTATCTTTGTTGCCGATAGGATGCATCGCAAATTTTCGTTGGACACGATATTAGCACGGCCTTACGA
>CAXTDD010000742.1:0-2004 GCA_964242955.1 uncultured Rubrobacteraceae bacterium
GGCGGCCTGGCCTTCGTAGGTCGCGCGGTCGCTGCCGGGGACGCCGACGAGGGCGGCTACGGCGTCGAAGAGGCGGCCGGCGCTGGAGGTCGGCGGGGTGTTTAGTCGTCGGTCTATCAGGCGCGCTGTTTGCCGCACGTTGGTCTCGCCGGCCCGCCGGACGGCTTCGAGCGGGAGCTTCAGGGTCTCTTGTTCGTCGTAGAGGGTGACGAGGTGGGCCAGCGCCATGCGCCAGGGTTGGCGGATGGCCGCGGCTCCACCGGGGAGGGGCGCGTACTGGAGGTGGACGAGGCGAGTGAAGCCCGAATCGATGCTGCCCTCGAAGAACTCGCCGCCCCAGACGGCGCCGTCGGTTCCGTAGCCGGTGCCGTCGAGGGCGACCCCGATCGCGCGCTCGTCGGCCGGCCGGTCGTTGTCGGCGAGGCAACTCGCGACGTGCGCGTGGTGGTGCTGGACGCCGACGGCCGGCATCCCCGACTCTTCGAGCTCGCGGGCGTACTTGGTCGAGAGGTATTCGGGATGGAGGTCGTGGGCGACGAGCTCGGGGCGCACGTCGAAGAGCCGGCAGTAGTAGTCTATACCTTCGCGGAAGGACCTCAGGGTCTCGTAGTTCTCCAAATCGCCTATGTGGTGGCTCGGGAAGGCGTGGCCTCCCCGGGCCAGGGCGAACGTGTTCTTCAACTCCCCGCCGACGGCGAGAATTTCGTGGGCAAAGGGTTCAGAGAGGCGCAGCGGGGCCGGGGCGTAACCGCGGGATCTCCTGAGCGGATACGGCGCCCCATCGAAGACGCGCACGACGCTGTCGTCGCAGCGCGTGTGGACGGGCCTGTCGTGGACCAAAAAGAAGTCCGCAATGTCCCCGAGCTGCTCCAGGGCCTCGTCGTCCCGGTACGCGATCGGCTCGTCCGAGTTGTTCCCGCTCGTCATCACCAGCGGGATGCCGGCGTCCTCCAAAAGCAGGTGGTGCAGCGGCGTGTATGCCAGCATCACGCCGAGCGTCTTCTGGCGGGGGGCGACGTGTTCGCTGATGGCCCTGTCCGTCCGGCGCTCCAGGAGCACTATCGGCCGCGCGGGGGAGGCGAGCAACTCGGCCTCCCGCGGGTCCACATGGCAGAGGTGTCTAGCCTGCTCTACGTCTCGTGCCATTAGGGCGAAGGGTTTGTCCTGGCGCACCTTGCGGCCCCGCAGGGTCCTCACGGTGCGGTCGTCGAACGGGTCGCAGGCCAGGTGGTATCCGCCGAGGCCCTTGACCGCCAGGATGGCCCGGCCCCGCAGCATCCGCGCCGCGCTCGAGATCGGGTCTTCCGGCCCGACTTCCAGCTCGTGGCCGAACTTGTCCAGCAGCCTCGCTTGCGGTCCGCAGGCCGGGCAGGCGTTGGGCTGGGCGTGGAAGCGGCGGTCGGCCGGATCGTGATACTCGCGGTCGCACTCCGGGCACATCTCGAAAGAGGACATGGTGGTCGTGGCCCGGTCGTAGGGGACGGAGCGCGTTATGGTAAAGCGCGGGCCGCAGTTGGTGCAGTTGGTGAACGGGTAGCGATGCCGCCGGTCGGAGGGGTCGAAGAGCTCGGCGAGGCAGTCGCCGCAGGTGGCGACATCCGGGGAGACGAGGGCGCTGCGGCGCACGGCTTCCCGGCTCTCCTCGATCCTGAACCCGTTTTCTCCCACAACCGACAGGGGGCTCCAGGAGACCGACTCGACCACGGCCAGCGGCGGGGCGTCCTCTTCTATGGCCCGCGTGAAGCGGCCGAGCTCCTCGGAAGACCCCTCAGCCTCGATGCGGACGCCGTCGGCGTCGTTGCGCACCAGGCCGGCCACACTGTGCCGGCGCGCGAGGGCGTAGACGAAGGGGCGGAAGCCGACGCCCTGCACGATGCCCCGAACGCGGATCTCCCGGCGCTGACGGGCGGGGGCCTTCACCGCCGTCCCGCGCGCAACGACGTCACGTGTGCCACGTCTCGCTGCTACATCGACCTCATCTTGAGGTAGCGTTGGATGTCTGGC
>CAXTDD010000743.1:0-2004 GCA_964242955.1 uncultured Rubrobacteraceae bacterium
GATGCGAACCGGGCGTGGGGGTTCGGGGAGGCAATGGAGTTTGGTCGCGGCGTGTCCGGCGTGGGGATCGAGTACGTGGAGGAGCCGCTGGCGGAGCCGCGCAGGTTGGGGGAGCTGGCCGGGCTGTGGGGCTTGCCCGTGGCGCTTGACGAGTCGCTGGTTGAGATGGAGCCCGAAGGTTTGCAGGAGAAACGGTACGCGAGGGCCGTCGTGCTCAAGCCGACGCTGCTGGGTGGGATCTCCAGGTCTTTGCGTTTCGCGGAAGAGGCGAGGGCTCTGGGTATGAAGGTCGTTGTCAGCTCGTCTTACGAGAGTGGTGTGGGTACGGGGGCGCTCGTCGCGCTGGCGGCGGCGGTCGGGGACGAGCCGGTGGGACTGGACACCTATCGCAGGTTGGCCGGGGACGTGATTGAGGCCCCCCTCAGCCTCCCGGCGCCTACCGTGGATGTTCGCCGGACCGTGGAGAAGGCGCGCCGGGTGGACCTCCGCAACGTCGAGCCCTGTCAGGCGTAGCGGTGTGCCTCTCCGACTCCCGCGACGGGGACTTCGTGGGCGCATTCGCGACGGAGACCCTGCGGCTCGGGATACCATAGGTCGATGAACGAAGACCGTACATCCGTCCCTTGTCCGCTCAGATCGGTGGCCCTCGCAGCCCCGGCCGCCGAGGCGGTCGTTGGCGCGGGGTGGGCCATCTCCTACGAAGAGCTGGACCGGCGGGTTACCGCGGCCCGGAGGCGCGTCGAGGGACGCGGCATCGAGCCTGGCGGCCGGGTCGCCCTCTACCTGCCCAAGAGCCTGGACTACCTGGTGCTCCTGCTCGCCCTGATCCGCGCCGGCCTGGTGGCGAACCCGGTGAGCACGCGCCTGCCGGGCGCCGCCGTCGCGGCGCTCCTGAAGGAGGCCGGCTGCTCTGCCCTGATCTCGCCCGGAGAAGACTGCCTTGGTACAAAGGGAGAAATCCCGAAGTTGGTTCCTGGCGCGCTCCTCGACGGCACTGTCGGAGGCGGGCGGCTGCCGGAGCCGCTGGACGTCCGGCTGGACCGGCCTGCGACCATCGTCTTCACCTCCGGCAGCACGGGGGCTCCGAAGGCGTCGTTGCATACCTTCGGCAACCATTACTACAGCGCCCTCGGCTCGAACGAGAACATCGCGCTCCGGCCTGGCGATAGGTGGCTGCACTCGCTCCCGCTCTACCACGTCGGCGGGCTCTCCATAATCTTCCGTTGCCTGATCGCCGGCGCCGCCGTCGCGCTGCCGGAGCCGGGCGCGCCGCTCGGCGAATCCATACACGAACTCCGCGCCACCCACGTCTCCCTGGTCTCCACCCAGCTATTGCGGTTGCTGCGGGAAGATGTCGATCTCTCCGGGCTCCGGGCCATCCTTGTGGGAGGAGGACCGATACCGCCTTCCATCGTGGACGGGGCCGGGGATCGCTCGCTGCCCATCCACACCAGCTACGGCCTCACCGAGATGGCCTCCCAGGTAACCACGACGCCGCCCCGCGCGCCGAGAGAACACCTGTACACGGCAGGCCGTACCTTGCCGCACCGCGCGGTGCGCATCTCCGGGGAAGGGGAGATCCTGGTTCGGGGCGAGACGCTCTTCGCCGGCTACGCGCGGGACGGGGGCCTGGACCGTCCACTCGACGGGGAAGGCTGGTTCCGCACGGGCGACCTGGGCGCGTTGGACGCCGAAGGGAACCTGCGGGTGATGGGCCGCCGGGACAACCTCTTCATCTCCGGCGGCGAGAACATCCAGCCCGAGGAGATCGAAGCGGCGCTGTGCCGGCTCGAAGGGGTCCAGGAAGCCGTCGTCGTGCCCGTGCCCGATGCAGAGTTCGGGGCCAGGCCCGTCGCTTTCGTACGGATGGACGGTGAAGTGAAGGACCTGGGACCGAGCCTGGAGAAGCTCCTGCCCCGGTTCAAGGTCCCCGTAGCTTTCCATGACTGGGAGGGGGCCGGCGGCATGAAACCCGACCGCCGCGATCTGCGACGGCGCGCCGAA